>NZ_LBKA01000257.1:0-250490 GCF_028128955.1 Bradyrhizobium sp. CCBAU 11386 | reverse complement strand
TCCATAATCACAGGACGTGGTTGTTGCGCGAAAAAGGTAACTCCGAGTCCCCGTAACCACATCTTGCGGTGGCTATGGGTCCCGGATCTGCGCGCGCTCTTGGCGCGCTTGTCCGGGACGACATCGAGTTGGCAGAGCCGTCATCGCGTAACGGCGTCGTCTTTGCAGTCAGCTAGATCCGCTAACTCACCGCGAGGGCTTGGCCGGTGCGCGCCGGCGATCCGCGGCCGGCTGATACGCCACGCGCGAGTGCTGGGCGCAGTAGGGCAGGCCCGACAGCGCCTTGCCGCCGCAGAAGAAGAAATCCGGGCTCGAGGGATCGCCGACCGGCCAGTGGCAGGTCGCCTCGTTCAGCTCCAGCAGCGACAGCCGCTGGCTCATCGGCACCACGTTGTCGTAGGTGAGCGGTTCGGCCTCCACCTCGACCTCGAAGGCCTGCGCCAGCGCGGTGTTGCCACGCGCGATGGGGCGGCTGACCCGCATCATGTGCTGCGCGGGGCGCGCCTTGCGCGGCCGCGGAGCCGCCGATGACGGGCTCTTGGCGCGGCCGGACAGGCCGAGCCTGTGCACCTTGCCGATCACGGCATTGCGGGTCACGTTCCCGAGCTCGGCTGCGATCTGGCTGGCCGATAATCCGGCCTCCCAGAGCTTTTTCAACTGCTCGACGCGATCGTCGGACCAGGTCAAAACCGTCATTGCACCCTTTCCCTCGCCGTGCGGCTGCCATCCTGGCGCCTCGCGGCGAATGCCTAAGCCTCGAAAAACCCGTGCCGTCAGAATCCCTTAAGGCTCGCCGGGCGCACCAGATGCGCCCGAACGTTTACGCCGGTACATGAGGACTTAGAGGATCAGAACTGCAGCACGAGATGTCGTATCTGACAAGCCAAACGCTACAATATGGCGTGACTCACGCGCAAGAGTCCGCCGACTCGCTTCCACATGTTCCGTGGCCAAAACCCCGCAAATTCGGCACCGCAAGACTACGGATTCGGCGTTTCGTGAGGCTTTCGGGCGGCATTGACACCCGGTTCACCAGGCCTAAGATAGTGGCGCGTGCCGCCCTTAAAAGGCGGCACGTTTCGTTTTCCGGGCCGGTCAATGGTGCGTTGCGCAATGCACGCGTCACACCGTCCGCAACATCAAGTGACCGTCATGACTAACAGCGCAGCGCCGCATTTGCTCCCCGTTTTCGCAAGGGCCGACCTCGGTTTCGAGCGCGGAGAGGGCTGCTGGCTGATCGCGACCAACGGCGATCGCTATCTCGATTTTACCTCCGGCGTCGCGGTGAACGCGCTCGGCCACGCCCATCCCGCGCTGGTCAAGGCGCTGCAGGAGCAGGCGACAAAACTCTGGCACATGTCGAACCTGTTCCAGAGCCCGGACGGCGAGAAGCTCGCCGTGCGCCTGTGCAATGAGAGCTTCGCGGACTTCGTGTTCTTCTGCAATTCCGGCGCCGAAGCGCTGGAGGGGGTGATCAAGTTGGTCCGCCATCACCACTTCTCCAAGGGGCATCCGGAACGCTACCGCATCATCACCTTCGAAGGCGCCTTCCACGGCCGCACGCTGGCGACGCTGGCCGCAACGGGATCTGCAAAATATCTCGAAGGTTTTGGTCCGCCGATGGATGGCTTCGATCAGGTCCCGCATGGCGACATCGAGGCCGTCAAGAAGGCAATCGGTCCGCAGACTGCCGGCATCCTGATCGAGCCGATCCAGGGCGAGGGCGGTGTGCGATCGGCGACGCCGGGTTTTCTCAAGGCGCTGCGCCAGCTCTGCGACGAGAAGGGCTTGCTGCTCGCCTTCGACGAGGTGCAGACCGGCATGGGCCGCACTGGCGATCTCTTTGCGCACCGGCGCACCGGCGTCACGCCTGACGTGATGTCGCTGGCCAAGGCGCTCGGCGGCGGCTTTCCGATCGGCGCGGTGCTGGCGACCGCGGAGGCGGCGGCCGGCATGGGGCCCGGCTCGCACGGCTCGACCTTCGGCGGCAATCCGCTGGCGATCTCGGCTGCGAATGCCGTGCTCGACGTCATGCTCAAGCCCGGCTTCTTCGACCACGTGCAGAAGATGTCGCTGCTGCTCAAGCAGAAGCTCGCTTCCGTGATCGACCGTCATCCCGACATCGTCAGCGAGGTGCGCGGCGAGGGACTCCTGATCGGCATCAAGGCCGTGGTGCCATCAGGCGATCTCGTCGCGGCGCTGCGCGACCAGAAGCTGCTCACGGTCGGCGCCGGCGACAATGTCGTGCGTTTCCTGCCGCCCTTGATCGTCACCGAAGCCGAGATCGAGGACAGCGTCGGGCGGCTCGAGCGCGCCTGCGCCGCGATCTCGTCCAGTCAGACCAAGCGGGCGGCAAGCTGATGAGCAAGTCGCCGAAGCACTTCCTCGATATCAACGAGCTCCCGCTGTCGGAGCTCAAGAGCATGCTCGACGCCTCCTCCGCCATGAAGGCGAAGCAGAAGGCGCATCAGCCGGTGAGGCCGCTCGAAGGCAAGACGCTGGCGATGATCTTCGAGCGTCCCTCCACGCGCACCCGCGTCTCGTTCGACGTCGCCATGCGCCAGCTCGGCGGCGAGCCCATCATGCTCACCGGCGCCGAGATGCAGCTCGGCCGCGGCGAGACCATCGCCGACACCGCGCGCGTGCTGTCGCGCTATGTCGATGCCATCATGATCCGCATCCTCAACCACGACGCGCTGCTGGAGCTTGCGGCCAACGCGACCGTGCCCGTCATCAACGGCCTGACCCGGCGCTCGCATCCCTGCCAGGTGATGGCGGACCTCCTGACCTACCAGGAGCACCGTGGCCCGATCGAGGGCCGGACGGTGGCCTGGACCGGCGACGACAACAACGTGCTGGCGTCCTGGGCGCATGCCGCCGAGCGCTTCAAGTTTCAGCTCAACGTCGCAACGCCTCCGGAGCTGGCGCCGAAGAAGGCGATGCGCGACTGGATCAAGGCTTCAGGCGCGCCGATCATGCTCGGCACCGATCCGGAAGCCGCCGTGCGCGGCGCCGATTGCGTCGTCACCGACACCTGGGTGTCGATGGGCGACAAGGAAGGCGAGCACCGCCACAACGTGCTCAAGCCGTACCAAGTCAATGCCAAGCTGATGTCGCTGGCCAAGCCCGACGCGCTGTTCATGCATTGCCTGCCCGCCCATCGCGGCGAGGAAGTCACCGACGAGGTGATCGACGGCCCGCAATCGGTCGTGTTCGACGAGGCCGAAAACCGCCTGCACGCGCAGAAGGGCATTCTGGCCTGGTGCTTCGACGCGGTGAAGTAGGTGCTGGTTGGCGTTTCGCTGGCCGCAAATACGACTCGTCGTCCCGGACAAGCGCAGCCCTGGCAACGCGCAGCGTTGTCCAGAGCGGAGCGCCGATCCGGGACCCATAACCACAGGAAGTTGTTTGGCGATGACTCGGAGTTGTCATCTCGCGGGACGACACTGAGTTTGAGGCTGCTCGCCCCCCTTCCATTTCCCACCCACCGACCCCAGATAGACGGCCATGGATTCCGAATCCCCTGACATGAAAACCGGGCCCGAAGGCCCGGTTCGCGCACCATCAGCAGTTCCGATCGACGACGCCGTGCTGCCCTACGAGGTCGACGCGCTCGACGTGCGCGGCCGGCTGGTGCGGCTCGGCCCGGCGCTCGACGACATCCTGACCAAGCACGATTATCCCGCTGCCGTCGGCAAGCTGCTCGGCGAGGCCATCGTGCTGACGACGCTGCTCGGAACGGCGCTGAAATTCGAGGGCCGCTTCATCCTCCAGGCCCAGACCGATGGTCCGGTGTCGTTCCTGGTCGTCGACTACATGGCGCCGGATCGCCTGCGCGCCTATGCCCGCTTCGATGCCGCGCGCCTCGGTGAGATCAGGGATTCCGGCACGCTGCTCGGCCGCGGCCATCTCGCCATGACCATCGACCAGGGCCCCGACATGAGCCGCTACCAGGGTCTGGTCGCGCTCGACGGCGGCAGCCTCGAAGACGCCGCCCACGAATATTTCCTGCGTTCCGAGCAGATCCCGACGCGCGTGCGTCTTGCGGTCGGCGAGGAGTGGCGCTCGAACGACGGCGGCAGGCATCGCTGGCGTGCCGGCGGCATGCTGATGCAGTTCTTGCCGAAGGCGCCGGAGCGTGCGCGGCAGGCGGATTTGCATCCCGGCGATGCGCCCGAGGGCGTCGAAGTGCACAGCGTCGCTGAAGACGACGCCTGGGTCGAGGCACGCTCGCTGATCGAGACCGTCGAGGATGTCGAGTTGATCGATCCGGAGCTGTCCGGTGAGCGGCTGCTCTACCGCCTCTTCCACGAGCGTGGCGTGCGCGTGTTCAATCCGCTGGTCCTGAAGGCGCAATGCTCCTGCTCGCGCGACGCGGTCGCCTCGATGCTGAAGAGCTTTTCGCCGGACGATCGCGCCGCGATGGTCAAGGATGACAAGGTCGTCGTCACCTGCGAGTTCTGCTCGTCGGTCTACGATTTCACGCCGGATGAGGCGGGCGTAGAGGACGCGTAACAGGGCGCGGTCGTAGCCCGGGTGAGCGCAGCGATACCCGGGGATTCCATTCGCAGAGATCCCGGATGTCGCTTCGCTCATCCGGGCTACATGCCCTCGTGATCCGACGGGCAAGACACCCGCGAGGGCTGTCAATCCGCCTGCGCGAAAAATATTCCGCTTTACCGAAGTTCGGATTTGTCGTATGTGTCGCCCATCCCGGCTCACCCAAGAGGGGCGATCTTGTGTCGTCACGTGTCGCGAGCCGGGCTTGCGGTGGACGCGGCAGCGTCGGGCGCGAGAGGTTAGGGGCAGGGCGGATTGCTCTCCGTGAGCCCAAAACTTCGTGCCAGATGAGCGGCGCTGTCAGGTTCGTCTCGCCAGCAAGTTTCCGGCTCCGTCGACAGGGCCGGGAAAACTGCGGCGAAATGGCGGGCCGTGCGTACGGCAAAACCGTGTGGTCCTGGCCGTCGTTGCTACGGTCAAGCGCTTGCGGAGGCGGCAGTCGCGTCAACCGGCGCGGTGCCGGTGAATTCCGCGGGAGTAAGGGAGGCCAGAAGGAACTCGGCTCCCGGGAGAGCGCGGCATAAGCCGTCCAACCACTGCGCAGGGAAGGCCGAGTGATTGGCTACACCTGTATGCTGCTGTGCGGTCTCCTTTGCGCTACATTCGCGCAGCAGACCGCGGGTGCCAGCCGGCACCCGGCCTTCCCTGCGCCCTCTTGGCTTTAGAGGGTGGAGCGACGAAGCAAAGCTCGGGCGAAATCAGCCGCGAGGATGCGAAGGCGTGTCTGCGAGTTGAGGTGAGAGTTGGAGGATGCCGACGATGCACCTTGCTCCGTCATTGCGAGCGCAGCGAAGCAATCCAGACTGCCGCCGCGGAAAGACTCTGGATTGCTTCGCTGCGCTCGCAATGACGGGATTGGGGAAGCTGCGCGCCAGGAACTCGGACATCGTAGGGTGGGCAAAGCGAAGCGTGCCCACCATCTTTAAGCGTGACCATCGAAATGGTGGGCACGGCGCTTTGCGCCTTTGCCACCCTACGGCACCGCCCCTAGTTCAACACCCGCTTGTTGTCCGGGCTATCGAGCGAAAACGTCGGCACGTCGATCTCGAAGCGTTCGCCGCTTTCGCTGACCATCTGGTAACGGCCGGTCATGAAGCCGGAGGCGGTCGAGAGCGGCACGCCGGAGGTATATTCGAAGCGCTCGCCGGGGGCCAGGGTCGGCTGCTCCCCGACCACGCCCTCGCCCTTCACCTCCTGCTGCCGGCCGGTGGCGTCGGTGATGATCCAGTGCCGCGTCTTGAGCTGCACGGTCTCCTCGCCCGAATTGGTGATGACGATGGTGTAGGACCAGAAATAGCGGGAGCGGTCGGCCGACGACTGTTCCGGAACAAAGTTCGGCTCGACGGTCACTTCGATCTGGCGGGTCACGGCGCGGTACATAGCTGCCATCATAGCGAAAACCCGGCCGGGAACCAAACGCCGCAGGCGGCTTTCGCGACATCGAACCGTCAGAATTCGCGGAGAAGTACACCCCCAGGGAAGACACCCTTATGTGATCTGGCCGCTTTGCGAGACGACGGCCGGACCGGTACACTCCTTTTTTAACGTCGCGATTTGCGCGAGGGTTTTTTGGCCCCGATGACCATTGCCGACCAAGTGACGGGAACGACGATCGCGGGAGCCAAGCCTGTGGACGCAAAGCCGCGCGCGGCCGCGCCGGCCATCTCGCTGCCCGCCATCGGCGAGCGCGAACTCCGGCTCGACCTGTTCCGCGGCCTCGCACTGTGGCTGATCTTCATCGACCATCTGCCGACGAGTCTGCTGACCTGGTTCACGATCCGCAATTACGGCTTCAGCGACGCCACCGAGATCTTCATCTTCATCTCCGGCTACACCGCCGCCTTCGTCTACGGCCGCGCGATGCTGGAGAGCGGCGTCGTCATCGCCACTGCGCGCATCCTGCGCCGGGTCTGGCAGATCTATGTCGCCCACGTCTTCCTGTTCACGATCTTCCTCGCAGAGATCTCCTACGTCGCGACCAGCTTCGAGAACCCGCTCTACACCGAAGAGATGGGCATCATGGACTTCCTCAAGCAGCCCGACGTCACCATCGTGCAGGCGCTGCTGCTGCGCTTCCGTCCGGTCAACATGGACGTGCTGCCGCTCTACATCGTGCTGATGCTGGCGCTGCCTTTGATCCTGTGGTCGATGAAGTGGAAGCCCGATGTCACGCTCGGCCTCTCGGTCGTGCTCTACGCGGTGACCTGGGAATACGACCTCTACTTCTCCGCCTATCCGAACGGCTTCTGGGCGTTCAATCCGCTGGCCTGGCAATTGCTTTTCGTCTTCGGTGCATGGTGTGCGCTCGGAGGTGCGCGGCGCATGTCGCGTATTCTGGCTTCACCGGTGACGATGTGGATCGCGATCGCCTATCTCGCGGCGGCGTTCTACGTGACGCTGAGCTGGTACCTGCCGCAGCTCTCGCATCTGATGCCGAAGCGGCTCGAGCAGTGGATGTATCCGATCGACAAGACCGATCTCGACGTGCTGCGCTTCACGCATTTCCTGGCGCTGGCCGCGCTCACCGTGCGCTTCCTGCCGCGGGACTGGCCGGGCCTGAAATCGCCCTGGTTGCGGCCGCTGATCCTGTGCGGCCAGCATTCCCTGGAGATCTTCTGCCTCGGCGTCTTCCTGGCCTTCGCCGGTCATTTCATCCTGGCCGAGGTCTCCGGCGGCGCCGTCATGCATGCGGTGATTAGTCTCTCCGGAATCCTGATCATGTGGGGCGTCGCCTGGGTGATTTCGTGGTACAAGCGCGTAGCTGACAAGAGCGGTGCGAAAACCAAAAACGCCGTCGGCAACGCCGATATGGCGGGAGGGGGCTGATGAAGGCGAAGGTTCTCCTGAGCCTGATCCTGCTATGCGGTGGCCTCGCCGCGCCTTCGGCGCGCGCGGACGATGCTGCGCCGGCCGCTCCGGCCGCACCCGCAGCCTGCGAATTGCCGTCCTATCTGCTCACCAGCGAAAGCCAGCTTCCCAAGGTCGCCGATGCCATCAAGGGCGGCAAGCCGCTCGAAATCCTGGTCATCGGCAGCCGCTCGACCACGATTCCGGCCTCCGAGGACGCTTCCTATCCGGCACGCATGCAAGCCAATTTGAAGGACAAGCTGCCGCCGTCGGAGGTTGTGCACGTCTCCGTAGAAATACAGAGCAAGAAGACGGCAGAGGAGGCGGCCGCCAGCTTCGTTAAGCTGATGGAAGCAAAAAGGCCTACTTTGGTCATCTGGCAGACCGGGACCGTGGATGCTATCCGAGCCATCGATCCCGATGATTTTCGCGGCGCGGTGACCGAAGGGGTTTCCGCATTGCAAAATGCAGGGGCTGACGTCGTGTTGATGAACTTGCAGTACAGCCCGCGTACCGAAACCATGATCTCGGTGCCGCCCTATCTCGACAATATGCGGGTGGTGGCACAGGAGCACGACATCCCGCTGTTCGACCGTTTCGCGATCATGCGGCAGTGGAACGATCAGGGTCAGTTCGACCTGTTCAGCCCGTCCCGCGGGCCTGAGCTGGCGAAACAGGTCCATGATTGCCTTGGCCGGGCGTTGGCACAGTTCGTGATTGACGCTGCCCATCTGGGGCCGGCCCAGCAGCAGAATTGAGGTCTAGCGTTAATGAGTTCTCTCCGCCCTTTTTGCCTGACGGCATGGCTGGCTGCGCCCGCGGCAGCGGCGCTGCTGGTGCTGACGCCTGTTTCGCAGTCGCGCGCGCAGGCGCAGGCGACGCCCGCGCAGACCGCTAATCCCGCCCCCGCATCGCCCTCCCAGACCACCGTCGCCGCGACGTCCCCCGAACAGCGCGGCATCACCGCGCGTGCCATCGACAAGGTGAAGCAGGTCGCCAAATCCGCCGGCGACGTCTTCAACCGCGTCCCCTGCCTGCCGCCGAAGGGCGGCTCGAAGGCGATGGGTTCGCTGCCGCATGTCGCGAACAAGCTCGTCGCCGGCCAGCCCGTCGTGATCGTCGCGTTCGGCTCGTCGTCGACCGCCGGCTATGGTGCGAGCTCGCCCGATTTCAACTATCCGAACCGCCTCGCCGCGCAGCTGCGCCGGCAATATCCGACCGCCGACATCACCGTCATCAATGCCGGCGTCGGCGGCGAGGACGCGCCCGAGATGATGAAGCGCCTCCAGAAGGAGGTGATCGACGTGCATCCGGATATGGTGATCTGGCAGGTCGGCACCAACGCCGTGCTGCGCAACCTCGATCCCGGCGACACCGCGAAGATGGTCGAGGACGGCATCTCCCGCATCCAGGCCGCCGGCGGCGCCGATATCGTGCTGGTCGATCCGCAATATTCGCCGGCCGTCAACCAGCGCAAGGAGAACGCCGGCAAGATGGTGAAGCTGCTCGGCAAGGTCGCCGAGCTCCGTCACGTCGGCATCTTCCCGCGCTTCGAGGTGATGCGCGACTGGCACGAGAACCAATCGATCCCGGTCGAGAGCTTCGTCATCGCCGACGGCCTGCACATGAACGATTGGGGCTATGCCTGCTTCGCCCAGCTGCTCGGCGACGACATCATCCGCTCCGTCGGCCAGATCAAGCTCGGGGTCAACGTGCCCGGGGATGTGCGGGCGTACCGGCCGATGTAGGGAAGCGAATGGGGAATGGCGAATAGCGAATGGGGATTTCTACTCGCCATTCGCTACTCGCTATTCGCCCCTCACGCCTTCTCCAGCGCCGCCGTCAGATCCTCGATCAGATCGTCCGCGTGCTCGAGCCCTGCCGAGAAGCGGATGAAACCCTCGCTGATGCCGAGCGCGGCGCGGTCTTCCGGCTTCAGGCGCTGATGCGTCGTGGTCGCCGGATGCGTGACGAGGCTCTTGGCGTCGCCGAGATTGTTCGAGATCTTCGCAAGCTTGAGCTCGTTGAGCACGCGGAACGCGGCCGCCTTGCCGCCCTTGACCTCGAAGCCGACCAGCGTCGAGCCGCCGCGCATCTGCTTCTTCACCAGCGCCGCCTGCGGATGATCGGCGCGGCCGGGATAGATCAGCCGCGAGATTTTGGGATGGCTCGCCAGCACCTCGGCGACGCGGGCCGCGGTGTCGGTCTGCGCGCGCACGCGCACGGCCAGCGTCTCCAGGCCCTTGAGCAGAACCCAGGCGTTGAACGGCGAGATCGACGGCCCGGTCTGGCGCATGAAATTGTGGAGGTGCTCGGCGATGAAGGCTTCCGAGGACAGGATGATGCCGCCGAGGCAGCGGCCCTGGCCGTCGATGTGCTTGGTCGCGGAATAGACCACGACGTCGGCCCCTAACGCGAGCGGGCTCTGCCAGATCGGGGTCGCGAACACGTTGTCGACGACGAGCCGCGCGCCGCCCTTGTGCGCGATCTCGGCGATCCCGGGGATGTCGAGCACGTCGAGCGTCGGATTGGTCGGGCTCTCCAGGAAGAACGTCTTGGTGTTCGGTCGCAAGGCCCGCTGCCACTGGTCGAGATCGAGGCCGTCGACCAGCGTGGTCTCGATGCCGTAGCGCGGCAACAGGTCCTGAATGACGTAGAGGCACGAGCCGAACAGCGCGCGGGAGGCGACCACGTGGTCGCCGGCCTTCAGCGGCGCCAGGATCGCGGTCGTCACCGCGGCCATGCCGGTCGCGGCCGAACGCGCCGCCTCGGCGCCCTCGAGCTCGATCATGCGGCGCTCGAACATCGCGATGGTGGGGTTCGAATAACGCGAATAGATGAAGCCGGGGTCCTCGCCCTTGAACCGCGCTTCGCACTCCTCGGCGCTGTTGTAGACGTAGCCCTGGGTCAGAAACAGCGCCTCCGACGTCTCGCCAAATTGCGAGCGCAGGGTGCCGGAATGGACCAGGCGGGTTTCGGGACGGTAAGTGGCAGGCGACTTCGACATAGGTACCTCCGACATGACCGTCTCGTCGAAAACGGTCACAAAAAAACCGGCCTGGATATATCCACGGGCCGGGATCACAGAGGTCCCCGGCCTGTTTAGCGACTTATTTAACGTGGCTGCAAGCCGGCCGGCTCAAATCACCACGGGATAAGTGATGCTCATATTCCGCAATGGCCTTTCCGTCAAGGCGTCCATCGGATAGCCGTAAAAGGCCAGTATTTCCCACATGTCCGGATGCGTTTGACCCCTGACGAGGACCCCCGGTTGAGTTTCACGATCGCCGCCGACGCCAATGGTATCCTGCCCGACCGCATGATCGCGGCGATGGCGGAGGGCGGCCTCATCCTGCCCGCCTATGACTTCGTCGAAAGCCAGATCCAGCCGGCGAGCCTCGATTTGCGCCTCGGCGACATCGCCTATCGCGTCCGCGCCAGCTTCCTGCCCGGTCCCGGCGCCACGGTGGCCGAGCGCATCGACGAGTTGAAGCTGCACGAGTTCAGCCTCGCCGACGGCGCGGTACTGGAGACCAACTGCGTCTACATCGTGCCGCTGCTGGAAAGCCTCGCGCTGCCGCCGGAGATCGTCGCGGCCGCGAACCCGAAGAGCTCGACGGGCCGGCTCGACGTCTTCACCCGCGTGATCGCCGACGGCACCCGCCGCTTCGACATGATCGGCGCCGGCTATCACGGCCCGCTCTATGCCGAGATCAGCCCGAAGACGTTTCCGGTGCTGGTGCGCGAGGGCTCGCGCCTGTCGCAGGTGCGCTTCAGAACCGGTGACGCCATCCTCAATGCCGACGAGCTCGATGCGCTGCATGCGTCCGAGCGCCTCGTCGACATCGACGATGCCGATCTGTCCGGCGGCGTCGCCGTCTCCGTCGATCTCTCCGGCGAGAAGGCCAGCGGCTTCGTCGGCTACCGCGCCAAGCGCCACACCGGCGTGGTCGATGTCGATCGCCGCTCCGGTTACGCGGTCGACGACTTCTGGGAGCCGATCTCAGCCCGTCCCGACGGCAGCCTGATCCTCGATCCCGGCGAGTTCTACATCCTCGCCTCGAAAGAGGCCGTGCAGGTGCCGCCCGACTTTGCCGCGGAGATGGTGCCGTTCGATCCGCTGGTCGGCGAATTCCGCGTGCACTATGCCGGCTTCTTCGATCCCGGCTTCGGCTATGCCGGCGCCGGCGGGTTGGGATCGCGCGCCGTGCTGGAGGTGCGCTCGCGCGAGGTGCCGTTCATCCTCGAGCACGGCCAGATCGTCGGCCGCCTCGTCTACGAGAAGATGCTGGCCCGCCCCGACGCGATGTACGGCCAGCGCATCGGCTCGAACTACCAGGCGCAGGGCTTGAAGCTGAGCAAGCATTTCCGGGTGTAGCGCTATTCCGTAGCCCGGATGAGCGTAGCGACATCCGGGAGCTGTTTCCCCGCATATCGCTTCGCTCATGCGGGCTACAATCCAAGCAAATTTGCCACCGCCGTCATTCCCCGCGAAGGCGGGGAATCCAGTACGCCGCGGCGTCTCGATTCAATCACAGCCGCCTCTGGAATACTGGATCGCCCGCCTTCGCGGGCGATGACGCCGAGCTTGTGGCATGTTGCGCCGTCCCATCCGCGATGACACACTCCCGCAAAACAACAAGCCGGGAGCGAACATGACCACGCCAGCCGACTCCGCGCAGGACGCCCAATGGAAACGCTGGCGCGCGGTCGCCGATCTCTATCACGCCTACTTCACCGGCCTCATCCTGACCGTGGTCACGCGTCGCGGCACGGCGGATGCCGCGGAGTTCGTCTTCCGCGTGTTCCGTCGCCAGCAGCAGGAGCGGTTCCTGCCGGGGCTTGAGAAGCTCGGCCTCAGCCATCTGCCGCCGGCGGTCGCGGCTGCTCAATATCACTATCTCTCCAACTGGATCGGCGGCGTGCATGTCGAATACATGTATGAGAGCGACGTTAAGGCCTGGATCCGCTATCCGCCGCCGCGCTGGATCTGGAAGGGCACCGCGATCTGCGGCGTGCCGGGCGAGGTCTCTCGCGCAATGCTGCGCGGCTGGCACGCCAACAACGGTGTTGCGCTCGGGGATCTGCGCCTCGGCTTCGTCTGCACCAAGCAGAGCGTCGACGGCCAGGACGGGCTCGAAGGCTATTATCATCAATACGACCATCCGCTCGAACTCGACCAGCGACTGGTGTTCGCACGGCACCTCGAAGCGCCGCTGTTCGACGCGAAGACCGCGCCGGCGCTGCCGGTCGCGAGCTGGCCGAAGCCACGGCTGGAAAAAGCCTACCGCAACTATGCGATGGAATATGTCCGCACTGCCGCGCCCGTGATGGTGCAGCTGTTCGGCCCGGAGGATGCCGGCTATCTGCTGCATCTCACCGGCAGGCTGATTGGGATGCAGTATTTCGACGAGGTCGCGGCGGCGCTCGCGATGAGCCGCGGCGGCGCGAGGGAATTCGCATCGTTCCTGAGCGCGTTGTTCGCCGCGCAGGATGATGCCGCCGAGACGGCGCAGTCGGAAGGCACCTTTGAAATCCGTCAGCAGAGCTGGAAGCTGATGGACGACGTCGCTGATTATCACGGCGCCTGCGCCAAGGTGCTGGAGGGATTGTTCGAAGGGCTGGCTGCCGGATGCGGGCGGCACATCGGCGTGCATATGCGGCCGCCGGCAGGCGGGCGACCGCCGCTGGTCTGGACGATTGAATAGTCGACGGTGTCGCTTCGCCTCTCCCCGCGTGCGGGGAGAGGCCGGAATTTGCGAGAGCAAATTCCGGGTGAGGGGGAGTCTCCGCGAGTCCAATTCTCACCGTCGACGCGGATAGAGCCCCTCACCCCGACCCTCTCAGCGCGAGCAAAGCTCGTCGCGGCCCCGTACGAACGGGGAGAGGGAGAACGAAGCGTGCGGGGAGAGGGAGAAGAGCCGCAATTCCACCCACTGAAATGCGCTGCCGCAGGGCACGCCTGCATCAGGCGCAGGAGGAATCGCTACGCGCCGTGCTAACAAGCCTCTCACCGCGCCTTATGCGCGAAGAAATTGATTGGCACACCTAGTCATTGCCGCGCCGCAAATGGCGCTCGTGCCCGGGAGAGGACATGTCCGACATCGCCGAAATCCCGGTCGATGAACAAGAGCGCCCGCTGCCGCCGCCGCCGCGTCCGGTGAAGAGCGCGCTGACCGACGGGCCGATCCTGCGCACGCTGCTCTCCCTCGCCTGGCCTAACGTGATCGCGCTGTCGGCCGGCACCTGTACCGTGATCGCTGAGACCTCCTACATCGGCAGGCTCGGCGTCGAGGCGCTGGCCGCGATGGCGCTGGTGTTTCCGACAGTGATCCTGACCATGACGATGTCGGGCGGCGCGATGGGCGGCGCGGTGGCCTCCGCCATCGCACGCGCGCTCGGCGCCGGTGACCGCGAGCGCGCCGGCACGCTCGCCGCGCATGCGATGCTGATCGGCATCAGCTTCGGTCTCGTCTTCATGCTGGGCATGCTGATCTTCGGACCCAGGGTGCTCGAAATGCTCGGCGGCCGCGGCGATGTGCTCACGCATGCGATCGCCTACACGCAGGTTTTTTTCGGCGGCGCCGTGCTGCCCTGGCTGCTCAACACCATGGCGGGCATCTTGCGCGGCACCGGCAACATGAAGCTGCCGTCGTTCCTCATCCTCAACTCCGCGGCCTGGCAGATCCTGCTCGGCGGCACGCTCGGCCTCGGGCTCGGGCCGGTGCCGCAGTTCGGCATGCGCGGCGTCGCCGCCGGAGCGCTGATCGCCTATTCATTCAACATCTGCATCATGGGCTGGTACCTGTTCTCAGGACGCGCGCGGATCGCACCGAAGCTGCGCGGCCTGCGCATCCAGTGGGCGATGTTCTTCGACATCCTGAAGGTCGGCGCCATCGCCTGCTTCTCGCCGCTGCAATCGGTGCTGACGATCTCGATCTTCACCCACATGCTGGCGAAGTTCGGCACCGCCATCCTCGCCGGCTACGGCATCGGCGCACGGCTCGAATTCCTGCTGACCTCGATCGCATTCTCGTTCGGCATCGCCTCGGTGCCGATGGTCGGCATGGCGGTCGGCGCCGGCCGCATCGTGCGCGCCCGGCGCATTGCCTGGATCGCGGGTGCGAGCGCATTCGTCGCCGTCGGTGCGCCGGCGTGCCTGGTCGCGCTGTTCCCCGATCTCTGGGTCAACATCTTCACCGACAGCGCGACGGTGCGCGCCACCAGCCACCAATATCTGTCCACGGTGGCGCCGTTCTACGCCTTCATCGGGCTCGCCTCGACGATGTATTTCTCCTCGCAAGGCGCGGCCAAGGTGATCGGCCCGGTGCTGGCGCAGACCGCGCGGCTGATCTACATCTCGGCCACCGGCTGGTGGCTGTCGACGCATGACGCCACCGCGCAGAGCTTCTTCTGGCTGGCCGCGAGCTCGATGGTCGTGCTGGGCCTGCTGTCGTGCTCCAGCGTGGTGCTGACCCGCTGGGGACCACGCGAGAGCAAGCCCGCGATCACGCCGGCTCTTTCGGCCGCGGCCGATTAGGGCGCGCGCCGGATTTTTGTTTCTGAATGTTTCCGTCGGTTACCTGGCAATGCCGGGTAACCGAAGCTGCGCCATGCCGAAGGCTCCGCGCCAGCTCCTGGCGACAACTTCGCCGCGAGTCCATCAGCACGGAAGCCACCATGACCTCGATTTCGGCGCTCTCCTCCCACCACCACCACTCATCGCCGTTGCAGCGGCTGCAGGATGAACTGCAAGCGGAAGTCAGCTCCGGCGCGATCAGTTCGTCCGATCAGTCGGCGCTGTCGTCCGCGCTCAGCGACATCGATTCCGCCTTGCAATCGGGCCGCGCGAGCGATCAGTCCAGCGGCAGCGGATCATCGCCTGACGCTATCAAGTCCAAGATCGACGATCTCATCCGGAAGGAAGTTTCAGACGGCAAGCTGACCGACCAGCAGGCCACCGAGCTGCAGGGTATTTTCAAGGCGGCGTTCTCCCAGGGACCGGGCGGGGCAGGTGGACCGGAAGGACCAGGCGGACCGCCGCCCGGCGGGCCTCCTCCCGCCAACGCCACGGACAGTTCGTCGAGCGGCAACTCGGTGGTGGACATGCTTCAGCAATTCCTGGATTCTCTGAAGAGCCTGCTCACGGATTCGACCTCGTCCAGCACGACGGGATCGAGCGGCACGACGGATGCGAGCGAATCTTCCTCGACCACCGCCACGGACAGTTCGTCGAGCGGCAAGTCGGCGACGGACCTGCTTGAACAATTTCTTCAGTCGCTGAAGAACTCGCTCACGGATCCGACCTACAGCGCGGCGCAATCGAGGGACCAGACGAATGCAAGCGACCCGTCGATTTCCGGCGTCCTCATCGACGATCGGATCTGATATCGGCGACGCATCATAGGCTTGCCTCGGCGCAACCATCCTTCGAGCCCCCGAAGGGTGGTTGCTTCGTTGCTGCTATTGCCAGCAACGATGCCGCGCGATCTAGCGATGCTTGTGGCGGCGATGGCCGCCACCGCCGCCGACATTGGCGAGCCGCATCAATTGCGGGATCATCGCCATCATGTCGCCGCCACTGGTGCCGCCGAGCATGCCCATGATGTCGCCGCCGCCCATGCCGCCGAGCCCCGTTGGCATATAGCCGCCTCCGCCCATCGGCGTGTAGCCGCCATAATTGGGCGCACCAAACCCGCCGCCGAGATTGCCGCCGCCGAGGCCGCCGAAGCCGCCGCCACCGTTCTCCATCATTCGGCTCATCATCGGACCCATGGTCTGCATCAGCATGGCGAAGCGGCGCTTGCCCATCTTCGCCTTCATCATCTCCAGCATCGGCGCCATCTGGGTCATCATGTCCTCGCCGCCGGCACCTCCGCCGCCACCGAAGCCTGCGAGCTGCGCCTTCGCCGGCGAGCTTGCGACCGAAAACATCAGCAGCACGGCGGCTGCCTGGCAGATCACCTTGTCCGCACCTCTCATGGCATGCTTCTCGCGTGCGTGGCTTCGCCGGGAGAGCAGAGCCAACGGGACGCACGCGGCCATGGTTACGGCCGAGGAGGGGAGAGCTCCGTGAGAAAAGTCACAGAGGTCAGTCAGGCCGCCGCGGATGGAAACGCCTTGTGCATGGCGGCCACGGCTTCCTTCGTCTGCCCCTGGACATACGGCGCAAGCTCGTTTGGCAGCATGTCGATGATCCAGACCAGACGGCACCGCGCATCGCCGTCGGCGATCACCTGCACCGAGGCGCTGTAGTGCTTCAGCCGCTCGTTGTTGATGGCATAGACGAGGCGCTGTCGCGCATCGTCGCAATCGACCAGCACCTCGCGCGCGACGGACCCGTTGGCGAAGGTGACGATACGTGCATCGCCATCGAGCGTGCAGGCCGTGACGAAGCCCGGCACCAGCCGCCGGTGCAGCGCGCCGAAATCGCGCACCGCGTCCCAGACGTCGCGCGCGGGGACATTGAGGGGGACGTCGTTGTGGATGGAGGCCATTAGGTGGGTATCCTTGATTTCGACAGGTCGTCGCCTCAAACACCGTCATTGCGAGCGAAAGCGACGCAATCCAGAGATGTTTCCGCGGAAGCAGTCTGGATTGCTTCGTCGCAAGAGCTCCTCGCAATGACGGTGCTGGCGGCTAAAGCTCACACACAAACCGCCTCGACATTGTTGCCGTCCGGATCGATCAGAAACGCCGCGTAATAGGTCGGGCTGTAATCCTTGCGCGGGCCGGCGCCGCCATTGTCGCGGCCGCCGCTCTTCAGGCCCTCGCTGTGGAACGCCTTGACCGCGTCATGAGTTCCGGCGCGAAACGCGATATGCGCGCCGTCGGCCTTCCGCCCCTTGTTCAGGTGCAGCCACAACGCCGGCTCGCCCTTCGGCCCGAAGCCGGCATAGCCGTCGCCGCTCGAGCACAGGACGTAGCCGAGCGGCGCCAGCACCGCGGTGTAGAAGCGCGTGGCGGCATCGAGATCGGCTACGCGAAGTCCGATGTGGTCGTACATGTTCGTCTCCATTGCAAAGCGCGCCGCGAGTGGCGCACGCCGGAGACGAACCTAGTCAATCGAGGGCAGGCCGCTCTTGGAGAATCTTGCGCATCCCGCCCGGCTAGTTCGCCGGTGCCTCTGCCTGCCACCGGATCACCCGTCTCAGATGATAGACCTGAACCCACATGTTCGCTCCAATCACGCTGATCGTTGCGACGATCAGGGCTGTGAGCTTTTGCGGGGCATGAAGGGCGAGGACGAGCAGGAACACGGAAAGGGCCGCCGTCACGCCGAAGCTGAACCAGAGCCCAACGAGGCGTGGTGCAAACCAGGCCGGCTGACCGTCGGTGTCCCACTGCATCGGAATCCTGCGCGAGCTGATCTGGCGGCCGTAATAGACGGCACAGCCCGCGATGAAGGCGAGGCCGACTACAAGCGCGATCAGCGTGGCCGCAATCACGTCACTCGAGGAACTGTCCATCTGCCGGCTCGCCGCCTTGAAGGGCGCCAAATCGCCCTTTGGTTGTAATACCGCGCGATGTACCGCAAGCGCCAGTGCGTCGCACCTGTCTGGTCAACAGACTGTTACCTGCGATGCGGCCCGTGTGTCTCAGTTGAGGACGAGTCGTTCCCCGAAGATCCTGCGCTCGCCCTTCGACGCCTGGCGGAACTTCGTCGGCGACACGCCGGCGGCGCGATGGAAGGTGCGGACGAAATTGGAGAGATCGCCGAAGCCGACGTCATAGGCGACGTCGGTGACCGCGATGTCGTCGTCGGTGAGCAGGCGCGCAGCGTGCCGCAGCCGCGAGCGCACCAGATATTGATGCGGGGTGACGCCGAGCACGGCCGAGAACAGCCGCAGGAAATGGAACGGGCTGAGCCCCGCCTGCCGCGCGGCCTGTTCGAGGTCGACCTCGGCATGCGAGTTGGCGTCGATCCACAGCGCGGCTTCGACTGCGCGGCGGCGGTCGCGTGCGGTGGGCGTGGCCGGCTTGCGCGCCTTGCCCGAGACGACGTCAATGAAACGGCCGGCGAGGATCTGGCCGACCTCGTCGAGGCCCAAATCGCTGTTGCCATCTGCCGCCGTCTGGGCGAGCTCGCCCAGCACCATCAGTTCGGGCAGCGGCGGCGTCGCACCGGCCTGCCAGACGTCGGAGCGTCCGCCGAGGGTGTCGACGAGGTCCTCGCTCAGGAAGAAGCCCAGGCAGACGTCGCCGCTGACATGCTCATGCGTGCAGGTGTATTCCTCGCCGGGGGCGCCGACCAGCATCGAGCCGGCCACCAGCTCGAAGAAGCCGGCGCGGCAATGGCAGCCGAAGCTGCCGGAGCGGACATAGGCGATGGAATGGCCGGTGCGACGCTCCGGGAACGGCTTGTCGTCCGGTCCGGCATCGCAGCGGAACTCGGAGACCGTCATCGAGCGTGTCGTCAAAAGCGTGGTCGCATCCATGCCACCTATCTAGGTGGAGGGCCTCGGTGGGGCAACGGGCAGCAGCACCTCGAACAGCGTCTTGCTGGCGACCGGATGGGCGCCCTCGAGCGCCAGCAATCTCCGTTTGGAGATCACCCCGCCATAGGGCGAGAGCCGGTCGGTGTAGTTGCCGGCCTCCAGCACCCGGTGGCAGGGCACGATCAGCATGTAGGGATTTTTCGCGACCGCCTGCGCCACCGAATGCGCCGCGCCGGAGGCCCCCAGCGCCTTGGCGATCTCGTGATAGGTGCGCGTCTCCCCGCGCGGGATCGTGCAGGTGTACTCGTAGACCCGCCGGTTGAAGCCGGGCACGCCGCCGGCATCCAGGCTGACGTCGGAAAAGTCGGGATCGCTGCCCTGCAGCAGGCCCACGATGCCCTCGATCGCAAGCTCGGCATTCAGCGGAGGCTGCTGCTCGCGCGCCTCGGGATGGACTGCGAAAATCCGGCGGCGGGTGTCGATCTCCCGCGCCTCCGGCAATTGCACGGCCACGACGCCGGTGCTGCTCCAGATGATGCCGCAGCGGCCGATTGCCGTGTCGAATATCGCGTAGCCACGCCCCACCATGCACACGCCCCACTCAGTGCACGTTTCTCCCAGACACGAGATCATAACACCGCCACAATCCGGCGCACCTGGAATCTTGCTGAAACGTTAAGAAGCGTCCGGCCCGGCGCGCCAAACCGCTTGGCGGGACGCGCCGTCTCGGCTAATCAGGACGGGCGTGAGCAACGCATCCGCGGGCGTAGTTCAATGGTAGAACGGCAGCTTCCCAAGCTGCATACGAGGGTTCGATTCCCTTCGCCCGCTCCAACTTTAGTCCGGCAGGCTTCGCAGAAACTCGACGATCGCAGCGTTCACCTCCGCCGGCCGCTCCTGCTGCGTCCAATGTCCGCAACCCGGCAGCATCCTGATCTCGCGCAACTGCGGCACAAACTGCTTCATGTTGGCGAGGAGCTCGGCGGTGCCGGGGAAGGCGAGGACCATGTCGTGGTCGCCGGCGATGAAGAGTGAAGGCACCGTCACCTTCACACCCTCGAAGGCCGCCATCAGCTCCCAGTTGCGATCGATGTTGCGGTAGTAGTTGAGCGGCCCGCGAAACCCGCTGCGGGCAAATTCGGCGCCGTAATGGTCGAGGTCGGCGGCGCTCAGCCATGACGGCAGCGGCACCTGCACTTTCGGCAACATGCCGTCCTTGCGCGAGACCATGCCGACGCCAACGGTCCTGCCGGCGCGCTCGGCATTGGCTCGAATTGCCGCCGCCCCTTCGCCGGAGCCGCCGAAGAGCATGGCGCCGAGCGTTGCGCGCGGATCCCGTTCGAACTCAGCTTCGGCGACCCCCGGCTCCTGGAAGTACAGCTGATAGAACTGCGCATCCGCGGTCTGCGGCATGACGCTCGTCGGCCGTACCGGACCGCGCGGCCGATATGGCACGCTGAGGATGGCGGCAGCGCGGAAGCGATCGGGCCGCAGGCGCGCCGTGTGCCAGGCGATCGTCGCGCCCCAGTCATGCCCGACGATGACGGCGTCCTTCGCCTCGAAGGCGTCGAGCACGCCGACGAGATCGCCAGCCATGTGGAGGATCGTGTACTGGTCGATCGCGTCGGGCCGGTCGCTCTTGCCGTAGCCGCGCATGTCGGGCGCCACCGCGTGGTAGCCGGCCGCCGCCAGCGCCGCGACCTGATGCCTCCAGGAGTACCAGCCTTCCGGAAAGCCGTGGCAGAGCAGCACCATCGGCCCGTTGCCCTGCTCGGCGACGTTGAGGCTGATACCGTTGGCCTTGATCGTCCGCTGCGTCGGCTCGCCCATCTCGCCGCCTCCCGATCATTTGTGGTTGGGGCGCATCCTAATCGGCCCTGCGAGCTCTGCAAAGATTCTAATATATTAGACTCCCGCTCGCGGCGTTCGCCTCTGTCCGCGCTAAGCTCCCTCTCGCCCTGACGGGTGCGGTCCTCGTGTCGGGCAATGTTCGGATGAAGACCATGGACCAGCAGAAACTCGATCGTGCGATCGGTCGTCGCTTGAAGACCCTGAGGACGCAGGCGGGCATGACGTTGAACGAACTTGCAGGCCGCTCCGGCGTCAGCCGGGCCATGATCGGGCGGGTGGAGCGGGCGCAGAGCAGTGCGACGGCGGCTCTGCTCAACAAGCTCTGTGCGGCGCTCGACGTCACGCTCAGCGACGTCGTCGCGCTCGCGGAGAAGCCGCCGGAGCGGCTGGTGCGGCTTGCCGACCAGCCGCATTGGCGTGATCCCGACAGCGGCTACCGCAGGCGCCATGCCTCGCCGCCGGATGCGGCAAGCGGCATCGAGATCATCGTCGTCGATCTGCCGGCCGGCGCGCGCGTCTCCTACAGCCCCTGGGGCCGCAACGCCTTCACCCAGCAGCTCCTGATGCTGGAGGGCGCGGTCTGCGTGCATATCGACGCCAAGACGGTTCGCCTGCGCGATGGCGACTGTCTCGACTTCGACGTGATGCGCGCGGTGACCTTCGAGAACGAAACCAAGCAGGACGCGCGCTACGTCATCATCACGCGGCGCGGCACCTCTTACGGGAAAATGTGATGTCGCTGATCGTGCGGGACGCAACGCTGGAGGATGCCGGAGATATTTTGGCCATCTACAACCATGCCGCGCTCAACACCACGGCGGTCTGGACCGATGGCCCGGTTGATCTCGATTCGCGGCGGGAGTGGATCCGCGCGCGACGGGAAGCCGGCTATCCCGTTCTGGTCGCCATGAAGGGCAGGGACGTGGTCGGCTTCGCGTCGTTCGGCGATTTCCGTCCCTGGCCCGGCTATCGCCACACGGTCGAGAATTCCGTCTATGTCGACGAGCGGCATCATCGCGCGGGCATCGGCCGCGGCCTGATGGTTGCGCTGATCGAGCGTGCCACGGCGCTGAACAAGCACACGATGGTCGCCGCGATCGAGGCCTCGAATTCCGCCTCGATCGCGCTGCACGCGTCGTTCGGCTTTGCCGAGGTCGGCCGCATGCCTGAGGTCGGCTGCAAGTTCGGCCGCTGGCTCGATATGGTCCTCATGCAGATGCGGCTTTCGAGCGGAGTGAGGCCGTGACGATGCAGATCCGGACCGGCGACACGTTCGATCCGCGCGTCGTCGCGCTGCTCGACCATCATGTCACGGCGGCGCGGGCGCAGACCGCGCCGGGCAGCGCCCATGCGCTCGATCTGGCGGGCCTTCGCGCGAGCGACGTCGCGTTCTGGACCGGATGGGACGGCGAGACGCTGGTCGCCACTGGCGCGCTGAAGACGCTTTCGGGCACCCATGGCGAGGTGAAGTCGATGCACACGCTTCAGACCACGCGGCGGCGCGGCTTTGGCGGCGAGATGCTCCGCCACATCATCACTCAAGCCCGCGCGCGTGGCGTAACGCGGCTCAGCCTCGAGACCGGCTCGTGGGACTATTTCAAGCCGGCCCACGCGCTGTACCGGGCGCACGGCTTCGTCCTCTGCGGTCCGTTCGAGGGCTATGTCGAGGATCCCAACAGCCTGTTCCTGACGCTGGATCTGAGCGGCAGCTGAGGCCGCCGACCAAGGTGGCTCCCCGGCGCAACCGGGGCTCGAAAATCACGACACGCCCCTCAAAATGAGTTGCGTACCTCAAAACACATCTGCTAGCCTTCAGCCATGGCCCAAGAGAGCTACTCCGACACGCTCACCGCCACCGCGCTGACCCTAAAGGACATCGCGCGCGAGGCGGGCGTGAGTCTGGCGACCGTGGACCGGGTCCTGCACAATCGCCCGGGCGTGCGGCCGGACACGGTCCGGCGCGTCAAAGAGGCCATCGAGCGCAATTCCTTCCAGCCGCATGTGGCCGCCGCAGAGCTCGCCCGCGGCCGCGCCCGCCGCTTTGCCTTCGTGATGCCGTCCGGGCCGAACCCGTTCATGCAGCAGATCGAGGCCTATCTCGGCGAGATGTCGGCGTGGCTCTCGGCACGTCGCCTGAGTGTCGAGATGGTCGCAACCGACGTGTTCGATCCCTCCGTGCTCGCGGTCTCGCTGGAGACGCTCTCGGGCGATTACGACGGCGTCGCCGTGGTGGCGCTGGATCATCCCGGCGTCCGCGCCGCGATCAACGATCTCGTCGATGCCGGCACCAGGGTGGTCACGCTGGTGTCGGACGTGCCGTCGTCACGGCGCCACCATTATGTCGGCATCGACAACATCGCCGCGGGGCGCACCGCCGGTGCGCTGGTCGGTCGGCTGGTCGGTCAGCGGTCCGGCAAGGTCGCCATTGTCGCCGGCTCGCAGGGCCTGCGCGATCACGCCGAGCGCATTTTCGGCTTCAACCAGGTGATGGCGTCGGAATTCCCTGGTCTCGCCGTGCTTCCGGTGCTGGAAGGGCGCGACGAGGACGAGCGTTCGGAGCAGCTGCTGGCCCGGCTGTTCGGCAGGCATGCTGACATTGTCGGCCTTTATAATGTCGGCGCCGGCACACAAGGCGTCGCCAAAGCGTTGAGCGACGCCGGCCGCGACAAGCAGGTGGTGTTCGTCGGGCACGACGTCACGGCGCTGACGCGCCGGCTGCTGTTGCAGGGCGTGATGGATGCCGCGATCTCGCAGAACCCCGGACATGAGGCGCGCGCCGCCGTGCGCGTGCTGCTCGCGCTCGCCCGCGGCGAGCCGATCTTGCGCGAACAGGAGAAGATCAGGATCGACATCGTGATGCGGGACAATCTGCCCTAGCGGCAGGCGATTTTCGAAACGGCCCGTGGCGGGGAAGGCGACGCAAGATCGCACGCCGCGACAGGTGAATGGGAGGGATGGCGTGTATCTCGGAATGGACATCGGTACGTCCGGTGTGAAGGCGGTGCTCGTGAGCGAAGCCGGCGCGATTTTCGCGACGGCGGCGCGCGAGCTTGCGCTGTCGCATCCCGCGCCGCTGTGGTCCGAGCAGGATCCCGACGCCTGGGTCGATGCGGCGACCGGCGCGGTCGATGATCTCGCATCCCGCCATCCGCGTGAGGTCGCGCGGGTAGCTGGCATCGGACTATCCGGCCAGATGCACGGCGCGACGCTGCTGGGCGAGAACGGCCGCCCGTTGCGCCCCGCGATCCTCTGGAACGACGGCCGCTCGCAGGCCGAATGCGGCGAGCTCGAGCGGCGCTGTCCGTCACTGCACGCCATCGCCGGCAATCTCGCGATGCCCGGCTTCACCGCGCCAAAGCTGCTCTGGGTCGCGCGGCATGAGCCGGACATCTTCGAGCGCGTCGCAAAAGTGCTGCTGCCGAAGGCCTATGTGCGCTATCGCCTCACCGGCGAGATGGTCGAGGACATGTCGGACGCCGCCGGCACGCTGTGGCTCGACGTCGGCCAGCGCCGCTGGTCGGAGGCTGTGCTGCAGGCCACCGGGCTCGATCTGCGCCACATGCCGCGCCTCGTCGAAGGCAGCGACGTCAGTGCTGTGCTCGCGCCGGACCTGGCGCAGCGCTGGGGCATGGCGAAAGGTGTCGTGGTCGCCGGCGGCGCCGGCGACTGTGCGGCGAGCGCGATCGGGCTCGGTGCCATCGCGCCCGGAGATGCGTTTCTGTCGCTGGGAACCTCAGGTGTGGTGTTCCGCGTCACCGATCGCTTTGCGCCGGCGCCGGCTTCAGCCGTGCATGCCTTCTGTCACGCGCTGCCCGGGCTCTGGCACCAGATGGGCGTGATGCTGTCGGCGGCGGCCTCGCTCGCCTGGCTCTCGGGCGTGATGGAGACGCCGGCCGCGGCGCTGCTGGCGCCGCTCGGCGAGCGCGTCGATGGGCCGAGCCCGATCAAATTCCTGCCCTATCTCGACGGCGAGCGCACGCCCCACAACGATGCCGCCGCCAGCGGCGCCTTCGTCGGTTTGCGCGGCGCGACCGGGCGCGGCCAGATCGTGCAGGCCGTGCTCGAAGGCGTCGCCTTCGCCGCGCGCGACAATCTGGCGGCACTGAGCGCAGCGAGCGGGCCGATCGTGGAAGTCGATCTCGTCGGCGGCGGCTCGCGCTCGCCGCTCTGGGCCCAGATCTGCGCCGACGTGCTCGGCATTTCCGTCCATCGCGTCGAGGAAGGCGAGGTGGGGGCCGCGCTCGGCGCCGCGCGGCTCGGGCGCCTTGCCGCCACCGGTGAAGATCCCGCCGAAGTTTGCACGCGCCCGCGCCGACTCGCGAGTTTCGCGCCCCGCGCATCCGTCACCGCCGCCTATGACGAGGCCTATCGTCGCTGGCGCGCGCTTTATCCCGCGTTGAAGGAGTCCGCTTAAGTGAACGCGTCAGCCAAATTCTTCGAGGCAAGCAAGCCTGTCGCCTTCGCCGGCCAGGATGCCGGACAAGCGCCCGCCTTCCGCTGGTACGACAAGGACCGCCTCGTCCATGGCCGCCGGCTCGAGGATCACCTGCGCTTTGCGGTCTGCTACTGGCACTCCCTCTGCTGGCCGGGCGGCGATCCCTTCGGCGGCGAGACGTTCCTGCGGCCCTGGCATCACGGCGCCGACGCGATGGCGCAGGCACGGGCCAAGGCCGATGTCGCCTTCGAGCTGTTCCGCCTGCTCGACGTGCCCTACTTCACCTTCCACGACGTCGATGCCGCGCCGGAAGGCGCTTCGCTCGCGGAGTCCGTCGCCAATCTCAACGCGATCGCCGATCTGTTCGAAGCGAAGATGGAATCGGCCAAAGTCCGGCTGCTCTGGGGCACCGCCAATCTGTTCACGCATCGCCGCTACATGGCGGGCGCCGCGACCAATCCGGACCCTGACATCTTCACCTACGCCGCCGGCCAGGTCCGTGCCGCGCTGGAGGTGACGCACCGGCTCGGTGGCCAGAACTATGTGCTGTGGGGCGGGCGCGAGGGCTACGAGACGCTGCTCAACACCGATCTCAAGCGCGAGCTCGACCAGCTCGGCCGCTTCGTCTCGCTCGTCGTCGAGCACAAGCACAAGATCGGCTTCAAGGGCCCGATCCTGATCGAGCCGAAGCCGAAGGAGCCGACCAAGCATCAATATGATTTCGACGTCGCCACCTGCTACGGCTTCCTCGCGCGCTACGATCTCCTCAAGGACGTCAAGCTCAACATCGAGCAGAACCACGCCATCCTCGCCGGCCATTCCTTCCATCACGAGGTCGCGCTTGCCGAGGCGCTCGGTGTGTTCGGCTCGCTCGACGTCAACCGCGGCGACGATCTGCTCGGCTGGGACACCGATCAGTTCGCGATGAACGTGGGCGAGCTGGCGCTGGTGTTCCACGAGATCCTGAACCGCGGCGGCTTCACCTCGGGCGGGCTCAATTTCGACGCCAAGATCCGGCGTCAGTCGATCGACCCCGACGACCTGATCCACGCCCATGTCGGGTCGATGGATGCCTGCGCGCGCGCCTTCCTCGCCGCCGCCGACATGCTCGATGCCGGCGTCCTCACCGCGCCGCTCGAAAAGCGCTACGAAGGATGGGCGAGCCCCGAGGGCCGCGCCATTCTCGGCGGCCAGCGTTCGCTCGCCGATCTCGCCGATCGTGCGCTCGGCCCCGGCTTCGACCCGCAGCCGCGCTCGGGACGGCAGGAATATCTGGAATCTCTCGTCAACCGCTACGTCTGAGCGAGGCTGCTGATGGCAAGTGCTGACCCAACGCCAGTTCTCGAACTCACCGGCATCGGCAAGGAGTTCGGCGCAATCCGCGCACTGCATGACGTCGAAATGCATGTCCTTCCCGGCGAAGTGGTCGGCCTGATGGGCGACAACGGCGCCGGCAAGTCGACGCTGGTCAAGATCATCGCCGGCAATTTCCGCCCCAGCCATGGTGAGATCCGCTTTGCCGGCAGCGCGGTCCATTTCAATCGGCCGATCGATGCCCGCACGGTCGGCATCGAGGTGGTCTATCAGGATCTTGCACTGGCCGACAATCTGACCGCGGCCGCCAACGTGTTTCTCGGCCGCGAGCTGAAGCGCAAGTTTGGCCCGCTTGCCTTGCTCGACCACAAGGCGATGGCGGCGCGTGCGCTGGAATTGTTCGGCGAGCTGCGATCGGAAACGCGGCCCGACGATCTCGTCAAGCAGATGTCGGGCGGCCAGCGCCAGGCGGTCGCGATCGCGCGGACGCGGCTCTCAAATGCGAGGCTGGTGATGATGGACGAGCCGACCGCTGCGATCTCGGTCCGCCAGGTCGAGCAGGTGCTGAGCCTGATTCACCGGTTGAAGGAGCAAGGCGTCGCCGTGATGCTGATCTCGCACCGCATGCCCGACGTGTTCGCGGTGTGCGACCGCGTGATCGTCATGCGCCGCGGCGAGAAGCGCGCCGACAAGGCGATCCATACGACGTCCCCCGAGGAAGTCACCGCCCTCATCACCGGCGCGAAGGAGGCGGCGTAATGGCCATGCAGTTGGAATCCCCGGTCAGCTTCTCGAATGTCGGCAAGATCAAATGGTGGCGGCGTGGCATCTTCGCCTCCCAGACCGGATACGTCCTGCTAGCGCTCCTGGTGCTGATGGTCGTGATGCATTTTGCCAGCCCCTATTTCTTCACCCAGGGCAATATGCAGAACGTGGCGAAGAACTTTTCCTTTATCGCCATTGCCACCCTGGGCGTCACCTTCGTCATCATTACCGGCGGTATCGATCTCTCAGTCGGCTCGCTGATGTGCTTCTCCGCCATGATCACATCGATGGTCATGTCGGGCCTCTCGACGCCAGGCATGCCCGGCGCGTCGCTGTTCGTGCACCTCGCGGCCGACGGCAAGACCGTGGTAGCGAACCTGCCGGGCCTGATCCTGGTCGTCTCGATCGTCGCGGGCCTCGCGGTCGCGTTTCTCGTCGGGCTCGTCAACGGCTTCTGCATCGCGGTGCTCGGGCTGTCGCCCTTCGTCACCACGCTCGGCATGCTCTCGATTGTGCGCGGCCTCGGTTATGTCGTCTCCAACGGCCGCGGCAGCTTTCCGGGCGGGCCGGACGCCGATTACTTCTATGCGCTCACCTCGGGTGACGTGCTTGGCGTGCCTGCGCCCTTCATCTATCTCGTGATCCTCGCTCTCGTCATGGCCGTGGCCCTGCACCACAGCGCCTTCGGCCGTCATGTCTTCGCGCTCGGCGGCAACGAGAAGGCGGCGGAACTCACCGGCATCCCTGTCGTGCGGGTCAAGATCGAGGTCTATGTGATTTGCGCGCTCGCCGCAGGCCTCCAGGGCATCATCATCTCCGGCTGGCTCGGATCGGCACCCGCCAACATGGCGACCTCCTACGAGCTCAACGTGATCGCGGCGGCCGTCATCGGCGGTGCCAACCTTGCCGGCGGCATCGGCGGCCCGTTAGGGGCCATCGTCGGCTGCGTGCTGCTGGAGGTGATCCGCAACGGTCTCGTGCTGGCACAGGTCAGCTCCTATTGGCAGCAGACGCTGGTTGGCGTGATCATCATCCTGGCCGTGCTGGTCGATCGTATCCGCTCGCGCATGACTTAACGAGTTAATCCGGAAGGACAACGAAAGATCGTCTATCCGCCTGCCGGACCATCACATCACAAATGGATAGGCACCAAAGTGTGGAGGGAAAGTAATGAAGAAGCTTCTGTTGGCCGGCGTGACCATCGCGATGATGGCGACCCCGGCATTTGCCCAGACCTACAAGTTCGCCATCGTGCCCAAGGCGATGAACAATCCGTTCTTCGACGTGGCGCGCGACGGCTGCCTGAAGCGAGCCAAGGAACTCGGCAACGTTGAGTGCATCTACAAGGGACCGGTCGAACACGAACCGGCGACGCAGGCGCAGATCATCCAGGACTTCGTCACGCAGAAGGTGGATGGGCTCGCGATCTCGGTTGCCGACGTCGCGGCCATGACCAAGTCGATCGAGGCAGCAACGGCGGCCGGCATTCCCGTCATCACCTTCGATGCGGACGCGCCGGGCTCCAAGCGCATCGCCTATATCGGCACCAACAACAAGGACTTCGGTCTGGCGCTCGGCAAGCAATTGGCTCAGCTCAAGCCCGAAGGCGGCAAGTATGCGATCATATCCGGCGGTCCCGGCGCGAAGAACCTTGCCGAGCGTGTCGACGGCGTCCGTGAGTCGCTCAAGGGAACGAAGTGGGTCGAGGTGCAGGGCTCTCCGACCTTCTGTAACGACGATCCCGCGCTCGCGATCCAGCAGATGGCCGATTTGCGCACGGCGACGCCGGATCTCGGCGCCATCGTGCCGATCGGCGGCTGGCCGATGTTTGCACCCGAAGGTTACAAGGCCTTCGTCAACAAGAACAAGAAGGACATCGACGCCGGCAAGTTCACACTCGTCGTCGCCGATACGCTGAAGATGCAGCTTGAGCTGCTGCGCGACGGCTACTCCAACGCGCTCACCGGCCAGCGCCCGTTCGAAATGGGCGAGAAGTCGATGGACACGCTGCTCGCGATCAAGAAGGGCGAGAAGGTGCCAGAGATCATCTATACCGGCCTCGATCTCGTGACGAAGGATAACGTTGCGCAGATGCTGAAGTAGGAGCGCCACCAGCCCCGCGTTCCTGCGTGCCTCTCCCGCTTGCGGTTTCCGCAAGCGGGAGAGATGATTTGGACTGCCGGAAGGAAATTTGGAATGAAACGGTCGCGGCTCGGCCCCCTTGATGTCACCTCAATCGGCCTCGGCTCCGCCCCGCTCGGCGGATTGTTCACCCCCGTCAGCGATGCCGATGCGCAAGCGACGCTCGAACGGGGTTGGTCGGCCGGCATCCGCTTCTACGACACCGCGCCGCTCTACGGTTTTGGCCTCGCCGAACGTCGGCTCGGCGCATTCCTGCGGCAACAGCCGCGCGACTCCTACGTCATCTCGACCAAGGTCGGCCGCCTGCTGCGCGCGCCCGATGGCGCTGCCGCCGAGGACGATCATTACAAGAGCGGTCAGCGCGAGCGGCCGGTGTTCGACTTCTCTCATGACGGGGTGATGCGCTCGGTCGAGGAGAGCCTGCTGCGCCTCGGGCTCGACCGCGTCGATGTCCTGCTCGTGCATGATCCCGACGATCATTACGACGACGCCGTTGCCGGCGCCTTCCGCGCGCTCCAGCGCCTGCGCGCGGAGGGCACGGTCAAGGCGATCGGCGCCGGCATGAACCAGTCGGAGATGCTGGCCCGTTTTGCCGAAACCGTGCCGGTGGACTGCTTCCTGCTCGCCGGCCGCTACACGCTGCTCGACCAGGGCGCGCTGGATGCGCTGTTTCCGGTCTGTCAGGCCAAGAACATCGGCATCCTGCTCGGCGGCATCTACAACAGCGGCATTCTGGCCACCCCCCGCACCGGCGCGAAGTTCAACTATGAGGATGCCGACGCGGCGCTGGTCGCGCGGGCGCTCGAGCTCGACGAGCTCTGCCGCAAGCACGGCACCGAGCTGAAGGCTGCCGCGCTCCAGTTCTGCATGGCCCATCCGGCCGTGACGGTCGCCGTGCTGGGCGCGCGCAATGCCGGCGAGGTCGCCGACAACATCGCGATGTCGCAGGCGCCGGTGCCGCCGGCCTTCTGGCAGGAGCTGCGTGCGCGGAAACTCGTCGACGCGCGGTCGCCGCTGCCGGGTGGAGCGTGAGCCATGATCATCGACGCCCACCAGCATTTCTGGGATCCGGCGCGTGCCGACTATCCCTGGATGGACGCGCCAGAACTCGCGCCGATCCGCCGCGCCTTCGGGCCTGCCGATCTTGCGCCGCTGTTGAAAGCGAATGGCATCGACGCGAGCATCGTGGTGCAGTGCCGCTCCGCGCTGGAGGAGACTGAGGAATTTTTGCGCATCGCGCATGCAACGCCCTCTGTCGTCGGCGTGGTCGGCTGGGTCGATCTGACCGATGGCGCGCTTGGTGATACGCTCGACCGGCTGCGCGCCGCGCCGGGCGGCGACAAGCTGGTCGGACTCCGCCACCAGGTCCACGACGAGGCCGATCCCGACTGGCTGCTCCGCGAGGACGTCCAGCGCGGGCTCACCGCATTGTTTGTCCGCGATCTCACTTACGATGTCCTCGTCCGCACCCGCGAATTGCCGGCGGCGATCGCAACCGCGCAGGCCTTTCCCAACGCGCGCTTCGTGCTCGACCATGCCGCCAAGCCGCCGATCGCTTCTGGCGGAAGCGCCGAATGGGCTGATCGCATCAAAGCGCTCGCCGCTTGCGGCAATGTCTGGTGCAAGATCTCCGGGCTCGCGACGGAAGCGAAGTGGAATGATTGGGATGCGGAGCGGCTGTTTCCGTTCGTCCAGCACGCCGCAAATTGCTTCGGTGAGGATCGCCTGATCTTCGGCTCCGACTGGCCGGTGTGCCTGCTTGCGGGCAGCTACGGCGAGATCAAGGGCGCGCTGGAGGCGTGTCTGGTGAAGCTAGGGCCGGGCGTGCGGGACAAGGCGTTCGGGGTGAATGCTAAGGCTGCGTATCGGTTGATGGCTGCATAGGCCAAGTACGCGCCCAACCAAAGGTGTCGTCCCGGCCGAGTGCGCAATTGCGCACGGGGGCCGGGACCCATACCGCGTGATCTCTCGGGTTGCCCGAGGCAGGAGTACCGAACGACGGATCTTCGCCAAACCACTCCCTGGGGTTATGGGTCCCGGCCCCCCGTGCGCAATTGCGCACTAGGCCGGGACGACGACGGAGTTTGAGGGAACGCTCGTGGCTCACGCGCCCGCGGGCACCTGGTCCAAGAATCCCGTTACGCTCCTGATGCGGCCGTCCTTCAGCACGGCGAAATCGGTGCCCTTGATCGGGCTGTCGACGCCGTCAGGGCCAAGGCCCCAGCTGAAGCGTAGATGATCGCCGTAGCCGTTGGGCTCGCCGATCAGCTTGAACTTGAAATCGGGAAAGCGCTGTTGCACGCCCGCGATCAGCGCGTCGATGCCGTCCTGGCCGTCGCCCTTCATCAGCGGATCGACATAGCTCGCATCCGCCGCCCAGTTCTGGCTGAGCAGTTCGCGCCGGCGGCTTGTCGTGCGCTCGTTCCAGAGCTCGATGTAGCGGCGGGCAATGGTGACGTGGTCGGTCATGGTGCTCTCCTTCGATGAGGCCGTATCCGGCTGCTCGTCACTATCGAAGGTTCGCGCGCGTTGATCGATTACCTCCGAGGTCATCGGCGTGCGAAAAAAATGAAGCGCGATGATGGTCTCATCGCGCTTCATTGGCATGCGACTGGTTCGCGAAGATCACTTCGCGGCCGTGACCATGATCTCGACGGTGTATTGCGGCGCCGCCAGCTTGGCTTCGACGGTGGCGCGGGCCGGGGTGTTGCCGGGGGAGACCCAGGCGTCCCACACCGCATTCATCTCGCCAAACGTCTTCATGTCGGTGATGTAGATCGTGGCCGAGAGCAGCTTCGACTTGTCGGTGCCGGCCTTGGCGAGATGGCCGTCGATCGTCGCCAGGATGTCCTGGGTCTGCTTCGTCACGCTTTCGCCGGCGGCCTTGTTGGCGACGACACCGGCGAGATAGACGGTATTGCCGTGCACGACGACCTGGCTCATGCGCGGGCCAGTTTCAAAACGCTGAATGCTCATTTGGGATCTCCTGGTGGAATGGCGGCCCTGTCTAGCGCAGCCCCCCGCGCTCAGCCACCCCAGGCACGCATGCGTTGCCAGGCACGCATGCGTTGCCGGGCACGCATGCGTTGCCGGCGTTGCACGCATTCCCTAAGGAAACTGACTGAAGAACGTCCAGATCGTCTCGGCGCCGTCGATGTCGCCGTTCTGTGACCCGAGCAGGCTGGTTGCGACCTTGGGGAAGCGGGCATCCGGAGCGAAGCCGGGCATGCGATGGCCGCCATGGTTGACTCGATAGAGCACGACGTCGTGCCCCCTGGGACAGCGTGAGGAGATCCGCGTGACCGTGGACTGGTCTGCGGGTGCCCTGTCGGGCATTTCGGTCACGTTGGCGTCACCGGTCTCGCAGCCGTTGAGCTTGCGCCAGAAGGCAAACGTCTCTTCGGTCGACCAGAATCCGTCTGCGGCAAAATAGCTCGATCCGCGTCCGCCCTCGTAGGGCACCAGCGGGTCGGCCGTGCCGTTCATCATCAGCATCGGCAGCGGCCGCGACGGATGGCACGTGACTGCGGCTTCGTCGGTGAGGTTCATGATCACGCTCGCACCTGCCGTAAACAGATCGGCGCGGGCGCAAGCAAGCGTCATTGCCATGGCGCCGCCATTGGAGATGCCGGCGACATAGACGCGGCCAGGGTCGGCCGTGCCGTTCGCCACCAGTTTCTCGACGAGCTTCGCGATGAAGGCGACGTCGTCGGTGCCTTCGGGCGGGCCACGGAGCGCAGGTCCCGCCTTCGTCCTCGCATCGGCCCAGGCATGGTTGAGCCCGTCCGGAAAGACCACCGCAAAACCTTCGCGCTTTGCGACCTGGGGCCACGCCGTCCGCGCGACCATGTCGGCGCCGCGCTGGGTCTTGCCGTGCAGCACGACCACCAGCGGCACAAGTCGCTTGGCCGGCAGTTGCACGGTGTAGGACCGCATCACGCCGTTGACGTCGATGGTGTCGGCCCATGCAGGAGAGAAGCAGCAGATCGCCGCCAGCCAGAACGGGGCAACGTGCAAGGCGGGTCGTATCATCCAGGCCATGATCGGCACCATCACACCTGTAGCGTTTAGCCGCTTCGACGCTCGTAACCAAGTTCAAGATCTCAGAGCGACCTTCAACTGCATGTACATACCCGCCGGATTGCATAAATATCTGTAGCAATCGCGAATTGAGCTGCGCCAGCGAGCGGAACTGAGATAGACTGCAATTGGGAGTTGGGACTAATTTTCACGACGGGGGCTGAATTGCGCCACCTGGAAAAATACCTCGACCCTTCGGATATACTTCGTTTTTTTGAAGAAAAATTTGAGGCTGGCGTCTGGCGCTGCGATGCCGAAGGCCGGATGCAATGGTCGCGTGGCTTCTACAGTCTGCTGGGCCTCGATCCACATGCCGTCGCGCCCAGCTATGCTGAGATCGAGAAACGAATTCATCCGGAGGATCGCCGGCCGCAGCGCGATCCGCGCGAATTGGCCTTCGACCGATCTCTGCTCGACGGCGAGTTTCGTATCATCCGGCCGAATCGCGCACTGCGCTGGATCCGTATCCAGTCCGAGACATTTCTGAACCCCGCCGGCGAGCCGGAATGTGTGCTCGGCGTCGCGATCGACACCACCGAACAACGCAGATCGCTGCAGCCTCTCAAGATAGAGGCGGGTCGCTACGCAGCGCTGTCGCAGCTCGCAGGCGGATTGCTGTGGGTCGGCAGTCAGGACGGCCGGATCACCGCGCTCTTGAATGAGGAGAACAACCCGGACGCGCACCGATTCTTCGGCAAGGGCTGGGTCGATCTGCTGCCCGAAGAGGAGCGCGAAGCGGCCTTGCGGATCTGGGCGGCTGCCGCCGAAACGGGGCAGCCCTACGACGTCGAGCATCGGCTGCGCCAGTCCGATGGCTCTTACCGCTGGTATCATTGCAGGGCTGTGCCGGTCACGGATGCGGATGGCAGCATTCGGGAGTGGTTGGGAATCTCCACGGATGTGCACCAGGAGCGACTCTCGGTCCAACACGCAGCGACGTCGAGGTTGACGGGTGCGCAATTGCGCGCGGCCCGCGGCATGCTGAACTGGTCGGTGAAACAGCTCGCCGCGCGAACCGGGATTTCTGCTGCCGTGATTCGTCGGCTTGAGGAGCAGCACGGTCTCTTGCGACTGCCCGACGAGACATTGACGACTCTTTGCGACACGCTCTCGTCTGCGGGCATCGAGTTCATCTTCGGAGCGGGGAAGCCTGGCGTGAGGCCAAGATAATCGCCAAGGGCCAATCGTAGCCGCCATCGATTTTTTGCGCAGATCGAAGTGCGATCGGGTCCGCTTTGACCAGTCTTGGCGTTGGTGCATCGTTCTGTCGATTGAGAGGCAAAAAGATCCTGGCAAGGCCTCGCACTTTGATTCCGGCAGCAAAAGTAGCGAACAATTTTTGCGCGTTGAGAGGACCTCGCGGACAAATTTTTCTTAATGTCGCAATAAGCAATTTTGGCCATCGTGGGCGAACACGTCAAAGTCTGAATCGGCATGGCGTGAAACTGATGGTAGTGGCGGGGTAATGGGGCGCTGCATCATCGCCGCGATTGCTGAAGCGGCGCGCTTCGATCTATCCGGGATCGTTGCCGACCGGGCGCGCCAATGCTGCCGCGCTCGGAATGGTGGGGTATCGCCTGATCAGGTCATTTCAAACGATCGTATCCGTCTGCGGCATCGTCCGTGCGGGGATTTTCATGCGACGTCTTAGGCCCTAGCGGCCATAGCTTTGGGGTGTTTGCCAATGTCTTCTTATTTCAAACTTCGTATCGGTAGCCGGTTGATCGCCGGATTTGCTGCAGTCTGCGCCATCATCGCGCTTTCCGCCGGCTACACCATGTTCGAGGTCGGGCGCATCTCAACGACGGTCAATCGCATGACGAACCTGCGCACGCCGGTCGCGCTGGCGAGCACCGAGCTGATCGGCAATCTCTATTCCACGCTCGCAACCCTGCGCGGCTATTTGCTGAGCGGGAATCCGCAAGGCAAGCTCGATCGCGTGTCGATGTGGAAGGAGATGGATAGGACAGCAGCCGCGTTCGACGAGCAGGCGGCGCAATTCACCAATCCCGAGAACAGGCAAAAGTGGGAGCAAGCCAAGCTGCTGCTTGCTGAATTTCGCGCGGCGCAGGACAAGGCGGAAGCGATCGCTTTCACCCCTGATGCCTATCCCGCGACCAAGCTCATGGTCAGCGAGACCGGCCCGCGTGCAGACGAGATCTTCTCCGAGATCACGAAGATGATCGATCAGGAGGAGATACAGGAAGCCACGCCGGAACGGAAGAAATTGCTCAAGGCGATGGCCGATACGCGGGGCAATTTTGCCGCTGCCACGGCCCTGCTCCGGATGTACCTGCTCTCGGGCGAAAAGACCGACAAGGAAAAATTCGTCAAGCCGTGGGAGGCCTTTGAGAAAGGCTATGCCGGGGTCAATGCTCGAAAGGACCTGCTCACTGCCTCGCAACAGGCTTCCTTCGACAAGATCGCAAAGGCGAAAAGCGAGTTCGCGCCCCTCTATGAAAAGATCTTCGCGCTTCGCGCGTCCCAGGACTGGAATGCGCCGGTTTACCTGCTGGTGACCGAAGCCGCGCCGCGCGCGGCAAGGATTCTCGACTTGCTCGACGGGCCCAAGGGCGTCGATGGCACTCGCTCGGGAGGCATCAAGTCCAATCAGAAAAGGATGCTTATCGAGGAGACCCGGGACGTGCAGGAGAGCATCTCGCTGCTGAAGATGGTCCTGTGGACCCTGTTGGCCGCGGGAGTCGGCCTCGGCGGGACAATCGCATTGTTCACGTCCCGCTCGATCGCCGCCCCGATCCGGGGAATGACCTTTGCCATGGGCAAGCTGGCCGGCGGCGACACCTCCACGGCGATCCCCTGCGTGGGCCGTACCGATGAGGTCGGCGAGATGGCCAATGCCGTCCAGGTGTTCAAAGAAAACATGATCGAAGCCGATCGTCTGCGCGCCGAGCAGGCACAGATGGCGGCTCGTGCGGCCGCCCAGCGTAAGGCCGACATGGACAGGCTTGCCGGTCAGTTCGAGGACGCGGTCGGCGACATCGTGAAGACGCTGTCGTCCTCATCGACCGAGCTTGAAGCTGCCGCCCGGACCCTCAGCAACACCGCGGAGAACACCCAGGAGCTCTCGAGCGTCGTCTCTGCCGCGTCCGAGGAAGCATCGACCAACGTTCAATCGGTGGCCTCCGCCACCGAAGAGATGAGTTCGTCGGTGACCGAAATCAGCCGCCAGGTGCAGGACGCAGCCAGAATTGCCGGAGCGGCGGTGGAGCAGGCGCAGAGGACCAATGATCGGGTCAACAAGCTGTCGCAGGCGGCCACCCGCATCGGCGACGTCGTCGAACTCATCAACACGATCGCGGGGCAGACCAATCTGCTCGCTCTGAATGCCACGATCGAAGCGGCGCGAGCCGGCGAAGCGGGGCGCGGCTTTGCCGTGGTTGCGTCCGAGGTCAAGGCGCTGGCCGAGCAAACAGCGAAGGCGACCGGAGAGATTGGTCACCAGATTTCGGACATTCAGGCCGCCACCCAGGAGTCGGTTGTCGCGATCAAGGAGATCAGCGGAACAATCGGCAGGATATCGGAGATTTCATCCGCGATCGCCTCGGCAGTCGAAGAGCAAGGAGCGGCCACGCAGGAGATTGCCCGCAACATCCAGCAGGCGGCGCAGGGCACCGACCAGGTCGCCGCCAACATCAGCGATGTGAAGCACGGGGCAGCGGAGACTGGCTCCGCTTCAACCCAGGTGCTTGCCTCGGCGCAAATGCTGTCAAAGGACAGCGCGCGATTGCACTCCGAGGTCGAGCGGTTCTTGACCACGGTGCGCGCGGCCTGACCGGGAGAGACGAGCACCCTGCTGTTACCGCATGAGGGAACGCTATGGCCGATCAAATCACGCAAGAATCGCTCGCGGGCGCGGTCGATTGCGTCATCGCGTTCCCGCTCAGCCAAACCAGCCTGGTCGCCGACACCAGAAGAGGCTGCAAGTCGCTGCAACAAAGCATCGCGACGATGCAGCAATGTCTCAGGGCGCTCGGCGATTTTCTCCGAAATATCGATGACAGGCCGGAGGCCGAGAGACTTCGAGCACGCATGGCCGAGCTGAACGAGCTGTTGTCTCTGCGGCTCGATCAGCTCTCTCTGACCGAACGCTTGTTGCAGGAGATGCTTCGCCGCGGCTGATGCGGCTCGGTCGCCGCGCTCCCGCCTGCCTCGCCGGTCACCCCACCGCCTTCGCCGCCGCGCGGCCCGCATTGCGGCCCGAGAACAGGCAGCCGCCGAGGAAGGTGCCTTCGAGGGAGCGATAGCCGTGCACGCCGCCGCCGCCGAAGCCCGCGGCTTCGCCGACCGCGTAGAGGCCGGGAATGACGCTGCCCTCGCTGCCGAACACGCGCGAGTCGAGATCGGTCTCGAAGCCGCCGAGCGTCTTGCGGGTGAGGATGTTGAGCTTGACCGCGATCAGCGGTCCGTGTGCGGGATCGAGGATGCGGTGCGGGGAGGCGGTGCGGATCAGCTTGTCGCCGATATAGCGGCGCGCATTGTGGATGTTCATCACCTGCGCATCCTTGACGTAGGGATTGGCGATCTCGCGGTCGCGCGCCTCGATCTGCATCTTGATGTGCTCGAGCCTGAGGAGGTCGCTGCCGGCGAGCCTGTTCATGGCCGCGACGAGATCGTCGATCTTGTCGCGCACGATGAAGTCGACACCATGGCTTTTGAATGCTTCCACCGGCGCCGGCGCGCCCTTGTTGGTGGCGCGGCGCAGCGTCATGCGCCAGCTCTTGCCGGTGAGGTCAGGATTCTGCTCCGAACCCGACAGCGCGAACTCCTTCTTGATGATGCTCTGGGTCAGGATGAACCAGGAATAATCATAGCCCGTCGACATGATGTATTTGAGCTGGCCGAGCGTATCGGAGCCGGGGAACAGCGGCGCCGGCAGCCGCGTGCCCGTGGCGTCGAACCACATGGACGAGGGCCCCGGCAGGATGCGGATGCCGTGGCGCGGCCAGATCGGTGACCAGTTCTGGATGCCCTCGACATAATGCCACATGCGGTCGCGGTTGATCAGCCGCGCACCCGCCTTCTCCGTGATGCCGATCATGCGACCGTCAACATGTTCGGGCACGCCGGAGATCATGAATTTTGGCGGCTCGCCGAGCCGCTTGGGCCAGTTCTGCCGCACCAGCTCGTGATTGCCGCCGATGCCGCCGGAGGCGACGATCACGGCCTGCGCCTTCAGGGCAAACTCCCCGATGACATTGCGCGAGGAACTCTTGCCGCGCTCGACATCGTCAGGCGCGAGAACGGCGCCGCTGACGCCATCCACCGTGCCATTGGTGATGGACAATGCGTCGACGCGGTGGCGGAATTTGAAGCTCAAGCGGCCGCTCTTCATCGCCTCGCGCGCGCGGCGCTCGAACGGCTCGACGATGCCGGGCCCGGTTCCCCAGGTGACGTGGAAGCGCGGCACCGAATTGCCGTGGCCCATCGCGTCATAGCCGCCACGCTCGGCCCAGCCGACCACGGGGAAGATGCGATGCCCCATCGCGCGCAGCCAGTCGCGCTTCTCGCCGGCCGCGAACGCCACATAGGCCTCGGCCCATTTGCGCGGCCAGTGATCCTCGTCGCGGTCGAAACCGGCGGTTCCGAGCCAGTCCTGCATCGCAAGCTCGAAGGAATCCTTGATGCCGAGCCGGCGCTGCTCCGGCGAATCGACCAGGAATAGCCCGCCGAACGACCAGAACGCCTGGCCGCCGAGCGACTGCTCGCCTTCCTGGTCGACCACGATCACACGCTTGCCCGCGTCCGCGATCTCGGTTGCGGCCACGAGGCCCGATAGTCCGGCGCCGACAACGATGACGTCTGTCTGTTCAGCCATAAGTTCCCCCCCTGTAGTTGCCCGGATTGAAGCCAGCGGTTGTAACTGAGATCAAGGGTGTGGCGCGTAAGACATCATTAACTTGTTCCACCTTGGGATAGAGCCCGGCCGAGTGCAGCGCGGACGCAACACTGGATTTGAATTTGTCTTGAGCGAGCCGGCCTGCCTAGACAAAACCTTGGTTACGACGGACGCTAGCGGTGCATCACCACCTGACACGCAGATTCGAATTCGACTGGGGCGGGGGACAATGAAGTTTCTGACGGGGTTGCTGGCGGCGGTTGTGCTGATCGCTTGCATGGGGGCTTCTCACGCGGTGGTCCGGATCGCGGATGACCGCGGCGGCCGGATCGGAACCTACGTCGACAAATATCAGGACCTGCGGCAATCCGGCGAAACCGTCATCATCGACGGCCTCTGCGCCTCCGCCTGCACCATCGTCCTCGGCGCCATCCCGCACGACCGCATCTGCGTGACCTCGAGCGCGACGCTGGGGTTCCACGCCGCCTGGGATTTCGGCGTCAATGGCCGCGCCGTCACCAATTCCGAAGCAACCCAGATGCTCTATGCGATGTACCCCTCGCAGGTGAGGCGCTGGATCAACCAGCGCGGCGGCCTGACCCCGCACATGCTTTTCCTGAGGGGCAAGCAGCTTCAGGCCATGTACAAGCCCTGCTACATGGACGCACAGGCCTCGGCGATCAAGCCGACGCGCCGGTCTCTCCCGCAATCGGAGCAGCTCGAGTCCGCGCGGGGCCAGCTCCTGCACTGACATCCACGGCACGACGGGTTTGTTTCAGCCCGCCTGCGGCGCCTTGCCCGCAGGCGGGCTGAAGCTTATCTGAAACCCGGGAACCGGGGCCTTCGCCCCGATCATTGTCATGGCTCAACCAGTGCACCCGGCCCATCCGTTACAGGACAATTCGCCCACTGCCGGCCAGACGCCGTCTGTGCTGCTGTTGGCAGGCACAGGTGTCGGCGGCCTGGTCGTGGTGATCGGCGCGCTGGCGCTGTGGTTCCACTACGGCACCCAGGTGTTCTTCGAAATGATCAGGACCGGCTTCATTGCCTGCTTCTGACCCCCGACAGGAAGTCTTCCGCCATGAGCTCCGCCGCCCGCCCGCTGGTGATCGCGACCGCCTTCGCCGCAAGCCTTGTCGTCGGGCTGCTGATCATGTTCTGGGCTATGGGCGGGGTCGGCAAGGTGGCGCAGCCGGCAGCGATCGGCGGCCCGTTCCAGCTCACCGACCAGAACGGCAAGGCCGTCACCGACAAGAGCCTCAAGGGCAAGCCGACCCTGATCTTCTTCGGCTACACCCATTGCCCCGACGTCTGCCCGACCTCGCTGTTCGAGATCTCGGAAGTGCTGCGCGCGATGGGCAAGGACGCCGACAAGGTCAACGCCATCTTCATCTCGGTCGACCCCGAGCGGGACACGCCGGCGGCGATGAAGGACTATCTGTCGAGCTTCGATCCGCATCTCGCGGGCCTCAGCGGCGATCCCGCCGAGACCGCCAAGGTGATCACCTCCTACCGGGTCTACGCCAAGAAGGTCCCGACCAAGGACGGCGACTACACCATGGACCACACCGCGCTGATCTATCTGATGGACCGCGACGGCCGCTTCGTCTCGCCGTTCAACCTGAAGCGGACGCCGGAAGAGGCCGCGGTCGAGCTGAAGCGGTATCTCTAGGGCTTAGTTTCGGCGCCGCTGCTTCCACATCGTCATGGCCGGGCTTGACCCGGCCGCCTGACCTTCACCGTGCCTGCAATCGGCGCTCGCGTTCCCGGGCGGATCGTCTATAAGGCCTCCGATCCCAACGAAATTCGTTCATTTCCGGCCGATGGCTCCATCGCAACAGGCGAAATCGTCCAAATCTGCCCGTGGCTTGCTGACAGGGCTGGCCGTCGGTGCCTGCCTGTTCGCAGCCCTGCCCGGCGCGAAGGCGCAGGCCCCGGCCAAGCAGCCACCGGCGGCGCCTCAGGCCACCCCGCAGGTGGCGCCCCAGGCGGCCCCGCAGGCGGTGCCCGGCTTCTGGGACCCGCGGCGGCGGCCGGAGCGGCCGGACCTGTCGCGCCTGACTGTGATCCGCTTCTTGACCGAGACCGACTATCCGCCGTTCAACTACACCGGCGCCGACGGCAATCCGGCCGGCTTCAACGTCGATCTGGCCCGCGCGCTCTGCGAGGAGATCAAGGTCACCTGCACGGTGCAGATGCGCCGCTTCGAGACGCTGGTCGACGCGCTCACCTCGAACCGGGGCGATGCCATCATCGCCTCGATGGCGGTGAGCCCGCAGCTCCGTGCCCGCGTCGACTTCTCCGATCCCTATTACCGCGTGCCGGCGCGCTTCGCCTCGCGCAAGGATGCGGTGATGCCGGAGATCCGCCCGGAATATCTCGAGGGCAAGAAGGTGGGCGTGATCGGCGGCTCCGCGCATGAGGCCTATCTCAAGGCGATGTTCACCGACGCCGAGCTGCACCCCTATCCCAACGACGACGCGATGCGCGCCGCACTTCGCAAGGGCGAGGTCGACTTCATCTTCGGCGACGCCATCTCGCTCGCCTTCTGGATCAACGGCACGGATTCCGGCGATTGCTGCGCCTTCTCCGGCGGCCCCTTCGTCGAGAGCCGCTTCTTCGGCGAGGGCATCGGCATCGCCGTGCGCAAGGGCAACGACGTGCTGCGCCAGGCCCTCAACTGGGCCCTGTTCCGCGTCTGGGAAAAAGGCCGCTACACCGATCTGTGGCTGCGGTATTTTTCGGTGAGCCCGTTTTAGCCGCGTCGCTGCTCCCTCCGCCGTCATTGCGAGGAGCCCTTGCGACGAAGCAATCCAGACTGTTTCCGCAGTGACAGTCTGGATTGCTTCGCTTCGCTCGCAATGACGGTGCGAGAGGCAATACCGCCCACAAAATTGCATTCTGCCCGGAAATCGCTATTTTCCGCGGCCCGGAGGCCCCTGATGTCCGTTATCGATCTTGCCGCGAACCCGAGCGACCTGCGTGCGCTCGCCGAACAATCCAACGCCTGGCCGTTCGAGCAGGCGAAGGCCATTGTCGCGCGGCTGAAGAAAAGCCCGAAGGACGAGGTGCTGTTCGAGACCGGCTATGGCCCCTCGGGCCTGCCGCATATCGGCACGTTCGGCGAGGTCGCGCGCACCTCGATGGTGCGCCATGCCTTCCGCGTGCTCACCGAGGACAAGATCAAGACGCGCCTGCTGGCCTTCTCCGACGACATGGACGGGTTTCGGAAAGTGCCCGACAACGTCCCCAACAAGGAGATGCTGGCTGCGCATCTCGGCAAGCCGCTGACGCGCGTGCCGGATCCGTTCTCCAACGAGTACCCGTCGTTCGGGCACCACAACAACGCGCGCCTGCGCGCCTTTCTCGATCATTTCAGCTTCGACTACGAGTTCGCGAGCTCGACCGACTATTATACGTCCGGCCGTTTCGACGCGACGCTGCTGAAGATGCTTGCCGCCTATGACAAGGTGATGGCGATCATCCTGCCGACGCTGGGGCCGGACCGCCGCGCGACCTATTCGCCGTTCCTGCCCATCAGCAAGACCACCGGAATCGTGCTCCAGGTGCCGATGATCCGCCGCGACGTCGCGGCCGGCACCGTGACCTATGTCGATCCCGACAGCGGCGAAGAGGTCGAGACGCCCGTCACCGGCGGCAACGTCAAGTGCCAGTGGAAGGCCGACTGGGCGATGCGCTGGGTCGCGCTCGGCGTCGACTATGAGATGGCCGGCAAGGACCTGATCGATTCCGTGAAGCTGTCGGGCGCGATCGCCAGGGCGCTCGGCGCCACGCCGCCCGAGGGCTTCAACTACGAGCTCTTCCTCGACGAGAAGGGCCAGAAGATCTCGAAGTCGAAGGGCAACGGCCTCACCATCGACGAATGGCTGCGCTATGCCTCGCCGGAATCGCTGTCACTGTTCATGTATCGCGAGCCCAAGGCGGCCAAGCGGCTGTATTTCGACGTCATCCCGCGCAATGTCGACGACTACCAGCAGTTCATCGACGGCTTCGCCAAGCAGGATGGCAAGCAGCAGCTCGGCAATCCGGTCTGGCACATCCACAACGGCAATCCGCCGAAGGGCGACATGCCCGTCACCTTCCAGCTCCTCTTGACGCTGGTGTCGTCGTCGAACGCTGAGAACGCCGAGACTCTGTGGGGCTTCATCGGCCGCTATCGCCCCGGCGTGAGCCCGCAGACGCATCCCAAGCTGGATGCGATGGTCGGCTACGCCATCAACTATTATCGCGACTTCGTGGCCCCGACGAAGCAGTTCCGCGACCCCACCGACGGCGAGCGCGCTGCATTGCAGGATCTGCGCGATGCGCTGTCGCAGCTTCCGCAGGAATCCTCGGCCGAGGAGATCCAGAACGTCGTCTACGAGATCGGCCGCCGCGAGCCGTTCCTCGACCAGGTCAAGAAGGGCAAGGACGGCCGTCCGGGCGTGACGCTCGACTGGTTCAACATGCTCTACCAGGTGCTGCTCGGACAGGAGAAGGGCCCGCGCTTCGGCTCCTTCGTCGCGGTGTACGGCGTGCAGAACGCGGTCAACATGATCGACGGCGCGCTGGCGCGGAGCGCGTAAGCAGGTGTAGAGGCGCAGCCCTAAAGCGGCTCGCCCGCCTTGGTCGTGAATTTGTAGACGCCATCTGGCCCGAGCACGGCGTGCATGTCGACGTCGGGATAGCTGATCACGTCGTCCGGTGTGCGGTCGCCGATCACGAGCAGCCTGACGTCGCGCGTGGTGCGATTGACGAAGCGGTGCGCATCGCCGCTGCCCGCGGGGAAGCCGGCGCACATTCCCGTCGTCAGCACCTGCGCGCCGGAATTGGTCTCGAGCACCACTTCGCCCTCGATCACGAAGACGAACTCGTCCTGGCGCGAATGCGCGTGACGGTACGAGGATTGCCCGCCCGGAATGATCCGGGTCAGGTTGACGCCGAAATTCTTCAGCCCCGCATGCTCGCCGAGCCGGCGGTTGTAGCGCATCTGGTTGGCGGCCCGGTGCAGCTGCGGATAGCTGGTGAAATTGCTCTCGCCGACGTCCTCCGGATCGAAAGCGGGGAGTCTTGGTTTCGCCGGTGTGGTCATTTCGCTTTCTCGGTCAGGCCAGGAATCGGCACGGCGCCCGCCGCGCAGAACCTCTGGAGTATCGCAGTAGGGCGCGTGTTCCCCGGCAGTATTGGCCGAAATTGCGGCCGTCAGCCCGCCCGCGCGGCCCGCGCAAACTGCAGGGGCGTGATGCCGTAGCAGCGCCTGAAATGCTTGTTGAGTGCGGCCTGGTCGCAGAATCCCGCCGCCAGCGCGCTGTCGGCCAGCGAATGGCCGCGCCTCAAGAAACGGCAGGCCGCGTTGAGCCTGATGTGAACGAGATAGGCGTGCGGGGTGAGGCCAACCGTGCGCTTGAACAGCCCGATCAGCTGGAAACTGGTGAGGCCTGCGAGGCCCGCAAGCTGGTCCAGGCTCAGATTTTCGGCATGGCGCTCCCGCATCAGGGCGATCAACCGCGTCACGACGGCGTCGCGGCCGACAGGGATTTTGGTGCGGCGTCCGTCACCGTAGCGCTCGAACAGACGGCCGAAGGCATCGGCGACGAGCTCATCGGCCAAAAGGTCGTCCTGTTCGGTTTCCAGCACCCGGTGCAGCCGGTCGAAGCGCCCGATCAGATCGTCGTCGTCGAGCATGCTTTCCTGGAGATGGGGCAGGGTGTTCGTGCTGAAGCGCCGCGCGAGGTCGTCGATTGCAGGCCACGCGAGATAGAAGGCGCGATAGCGCCATCGTCCGCTATCGCCCATCCGTGCCGACTGCCGCTCGTCCGGATTGGAGACGAACAGCGTGGCGGCGCCGACTTTTCGCACGACATTGCGGTTGCGGATTTCGGCGCCGCCGGACTCCGTCACCGCGATCACATAGGCATCATGGGTGTGCGAACCGTAGTCGTGGTGACGGAAATCGGCGCGCAGCAGGCTCATGCCGGGAATCCGGCGGCTGTGCCAATAGCTCGTGTGGTTGCCAGTGTGCCGCCGCGCCATCGTCGGTCCGTGTGCTCCGTCTCTCGCACATCATGACGCGACGGGCGGTCCTGGACGAGAGGCAAAATCGGGATGGGAGCGTTGCCGCAATTTCGGCCAATACGGCGCCGGGGGTGTTCCGCAAGACTCGACCTTGCAAGTTCCGGAGAGAAAGATGATCGCTCGCATCTGGCGTGCGGCGGCCACGCGCGACAAGGCCGCCCTTTATCAGCATCACTTTGCAACCCGGGTGGTGCCGCACCTCCAGGCCATCGACGGCTTCGCCGGCGCCTCGCTGCTTCGCCGCGACGTCGAGGGCGGCACCGAAGTGCTGGCGCTGACGCTGTGGCAGGATCTCGACAGCATCGGCGCCTTCACGGGGCCAGATCCGGGCAAAGCCATCGTCGATCCCGACGCGCAGGCCGTGCTGACGAGCTTCGATGCCGCGGCCGCCAACTACGAGGTCGTTGTGGAGGCCGGACCGGACATCGGAAGCGCTGCCGATCAGATCGAGCGCAGCACGTAGCGGCGGTTGTCCTTCTGCACCGGGCGCGCGTTCATCGGATAGAGCTTTGCGAAGGCGGCGACGTCGGCGGCCGCGACCTGGATCGGGGTGGTCAGCAGCAGCCATTCGACCACTTCCGAGCAGGGCGGCGTCGTCAGCGAACCGGGATAGCGGAAGTAGCTGAGCTTCAACGGCAGCATGGCGTGAGGATCGATGCTCGCATCGGCCTTCACCGCGGGGCCTTCCGCCGCGGGCATGGTCTTGACGATCTTGCCGAAGGCTGCGTTCGGCTTGCCCTCGGCCATCAGCACGCCGACCACGGCGAGACCGCCGGCATCGTTGCGATGGACGAAATGCGCCTCCATCGGAAAGTTCTTGCCGCCGATCATGTGCTCGCTCGGCCGGTGGAAGTGGACCTGGAGCAGCTTGTACTTGACGTCGCCGAGCATCAAGGTGCTGCCTTCGGCGAAGTTGAGCTGGATTGTGTGCCCGTTGTTGACGATGGTGTCGGCGCTCTTGCCCCAGTTCAGCTTCAGCATCGGCAATTGCGACTTGATCGTCGCCTCGATGTCGATCGGCGATTGTTGCAGGCCGACCGCGCAGGCCTTGTTGGCCGCGTCGAGATCGCCCCAATTGGCAGGAGCACCCGCGCCTTCATAGCTCCAATGCACGCCTTCGGCGGCGAAGGCTGGCTTGCAGACCGGGCAAAGCGCGAGACCCGCCAGGGCCTTCAATGCGTGACGGCGATTCATCATATTCCCCCTGACATGAATTGGGCTGGCAATTATCGGCACAACCTAGGCGAGGGCCGCGGTGAGTCGCAACGGCGATCGCGCCGCGAACCTATTGCCGCGCCCACACGATTCGCGCGATCCAGCCGACGTCGCTCACCGTCATCGTCCGCTCGGCTTGCGAGGCATCGAGCGGCTGCAATTCCACCGCCTTTGCCGTGCGGCGCTTCAAGGTTGCGATCGTCATCTCACCCGCCTTGGTCTTCACCACCACGCGATCGCCCTTGCGGATCGGCGCGCCCGGCGAGACCAGGATGATGTCGCCGGCGCGATAGGTCGGCGCCAGCGCATCGCCGGAAATCTCCAGCGCAAAAGTGTGGCTGTCCTCGGCGGTGGGAAGCGCGATTTCTGTCCAGCCCTTGCCGGACGGAAGGCCGGCCTCGTCGAAAGCGCCGCTCGCGCCGGCCTGTGCGAAGCCGAGCAGCGGCACCGAGCGGCTGTCGCCTGCGTCGTCGTCGATCAGTCTTGCAAAGGTGTCGATCGAGGCGCCGGTCGCTGTCAGCGCTTTCGCGATCGATTCGGTCGAGGGCCAGCGCTTGCGGCCGTCCGAGGTGATGCGCTTGGACCTGTTGAAAGTGGTGGGGTCGAGCCCGGCCCGCTTGGCAAGGCCCGACGGAGACAGCCCGGCGCGCGCCGCCAGCCGATCCAGCGCGACCCAGATCTGGTCGTGAGTCAGTATCCTCTGCGCTTTGGCCTGCCTGACCATGGAAGGTCCAGCCCGTCGCAACTCAGGAAAACTGTCCTCAAATCAACCGGTTTTCCGATTTTCGCGCAAGAGGCGGCGGGGGAAGCGTTTTCAAGCGAAGGTGGATGCCGGTTCGCGTCAAGAAAGCGCGTCAAAACAATAATTTAGACCCCGTTCCGATTTCATCGGAACGGAATAGGCTCTAAGTCTTGAGTTCGGAAGGGGCCGCCTTTACGGTCGCGCCGGGTTTTGAGACCCGCAAGAGACGAAAAGCCCCAAGAGACTCAAAGAGCTGACTCAAAGGGCAAACAGGGCTCCACATCAGGTGGTCAAGATCTACAAAATCTGTCCGGCCTCGGCCTGGCGCGAGGCGGAACGGCAGGGCGTGTACCGCGGCAGCGCGGACGACGCGCGCGACGGTTTCATCCATTTCTCGACGGCCGCCCAGGTTCCCGAGACCTTGCGCAAGCATTATTTCGGGCAGCGCGCGCTGTTCCTGGTCGAGGTCGACGGCGATGCGCTCGGCAGCGAATTGCGCTGGGAGCGCTCGCGCAATGACGAGCTGTTTCCGCATCTCTATGGCGAGCTCGATTTCGGCGCGGTCATCTCGGTGGCGAGCCTCAACATGCGCTCGGACGGCGGCCACGACGTGCCGGAGCTTGCCCCGTGATCCGCGCTTTCGATGCTCTTTCGCTGCCGGTGCTGCGCTGGCTCGATCCGGAGGATGCGCATCGCCTGGCGATCCAGGGCCTGCGCTTCCTGCCGCCGGTCAAGCCGCGCGCTGACGATCCCAAGCTCGCGGTGCGCGCCTTCGGGCTCAACTTTCCCAATCCGATCGGCATGGCCGCGGGCTTCGACAAGAGCGCGGAGGTGCCGGATGCGCTGCTGCGCCTCGGCTTCGGCTTCGTCGAGATCGGCTCGGTGACGCCGAAGCCGCAAAGCGGCAATCCGCGGCCGCGGCTGTTCCGGCTCGAGCGCGACGAGGCCGTCATCAACCGCATGGGCTTCAACAATGACGGCGCGGATGTCGCGCTACGCCGGCTCGCCGCGCGCGCGCAGCACGGCGGCATAGTCGGCGTCAATATCGGCGCCAACAAGGATTCGCCGGACCGCGTCGCGGATTACGTCAAGCTGATCGAGGCCTTTGCGCCGGTCGCCAGCTATTTCACGATCAACGTCTCCTCGCCGAACACGCCGGGCCTGCGCAATCTGCAGGAAGGCGCGCTGCTCGACGACCTCCTCGCAAGGGTGATCGACGCGCGCGAGCGGGTGCGCCAGAAGGCCGGCGACACGCCGGTGCTGCTGAAGATCGCACCGGATTTGAGCCTTGCCCAGCTCGACGACGTCGTGCAGGTCGCGCGCTCGCGCCGGGTCGACGGCATGATCGTGTCGAACACGACGATCGCGCGGCCGAGCACGCTGCGCGAGCAGATGCGGGCGAAGGAGCAGGGCGGCCTGTCGGGCCGGCCGCTGTTCCGCCTGTCGACGCGCATGGTCGCCGAGACCTATGTGCGCGTCGAAGGCGCGTTCCCGCTGGTCGGCGTCGGCGGCGTCGATTCCGGCGGCGCCGCGCTGACGAAAATCCGCGCCGGCGCGAGCCTGATCCAGCTCTATTCGTCGCTGGTCTACAAGGGCCTCGGCCTTGTCGAGGAGATCAAGCGCGACCTCACCTCGACCTTGCTGCGCACGGGCCGGGATTCGCTCTCCGACATCGTCGGCGCGGATGCCGCGACGCTGACGGCGGAAGACTGGCCGGGGATGTAAAGCAGTCTCGTGCCCCGGATGCAGCGCAGCGCGCCCCTGGCGATGCGAAGCATCGTCCAGATAGGCGTGGTGCGCTGCTGATCCGGGCCTACTGCCGCCGGGTCCCGGCTCTGCGTCGCGTCATTTCATGCCGCGCCGCGTCCGGGACACGATCGTCAGGATTTCGGAAACGTCGCCCCATACAGCGCCGGGTAACGCGCGCCCTGCAAGCCGCCGCGGGCGACATAGAACGCGATTAGCGCGCACCATAGCCCGGCATTGCCGAGGGATTGCAGCGCCCACCAGGTGATGAGGAAGATCGCCAGCGAGGCCAGCATGAGATTGCGCATCTCGCGCGCCCAGGTCGCGCCGACATAGATGCCGTCGAAGCCGAAGGCGAACACGCCCGGCACGGGCGCCAGCACGATGAACGGCAGGAAGTCGCGCGCGGCACGCCGGACGTCTTCGCTCGCGGTCATGACATTGATCAGCGCCGTTCCGAACAGCGCGAACAGCACCGCGACCACCAGCGCGAATCCGAGCCCCCACGCGAGCACCAGCCGGGTCGAATCCGAAAAACCTCTTGCATCGCGTGCGCCAAAGGTGCGGCCGCAGAGCTGCTGGGCCGCGTTGGCAAGGCCGTCGAGGAAGAACGCGCTGACCAGCAGGAAATTGTTGAGCACGGAGTTCGCGGCCAGCGTGACGTCGCCGGCGCGCGCGCCCTTGGCGGTGAAGAACAGGAACACGGCGATCAGCGCCGCGGTGCGGATCATGATGTCGGAGTTCACCGCCAGCATCCGCATCAGCTTGGCCCGGTCGAACAACGTGGCGCGGGGAATGGCAAAGCCGCCGTCCGCATGGCGGCGGCAGACGATCACGCCGAGCACGAAGCCGACCGTCTCCGAGAGCAGCGCGGCGATCGCAGCGCCGGCAATGCCGGTGTCGTAGACCAGCACGAGCAGGATCGTCGCCACCATGTTGATGAGGTTGATGACGATCTGAAGCAGCAGCGCCGGATTGGCGCGGGCCTGTCCCACCAGCCAGCCGAGGATGACGTAGTTGGCGAAGGCCAGCGGCGACGACCAGACTCTGATCATGAAATAGGTCTTGGCGGCGCGCGTGACGCCCTCGCTGCCGCCCATCAGGTCGAACAGGGCGGCCGCCAGCGGCAGCTGCAGCGCGATCAGCGCAGCCCCGATCAGGCCCGCGACGATGAAGCCGCGCATCAGGATCGCGGTCAGCTCGCGCGTCTCGCCGGCGCCCAGGGCCTGCGCGGTGAAGGCGAGCGTGCTCATGCGCAGGAAGCCGAACAGCCAGAACAGGCAGTCGAAGATGACGGAGGCCATCGCCACGCCGCCGAGCAGCGTGGCATCGTCCAGCCGCCCGATCGCCGTGGTCGAGACCACGCCGATCAGCGGCGTGGTGAGGTTCGCGACCATCGCCGGACCCGCGATGGCGAAGACCTGGCGGGATCCGATCTTGAGGGGAACGGGCGCGTGCATGTCAGAACACGAGCACCATGCCGTCTTCGGCGGCGAGATGCTCGATATCGACGAGGCGCGACAGCATGTCGTCGCTCATGTGGGTGAGGACGAGGCGTTTTGCGCCGATTGCCGGCAAATGCTGTTCCAAGGTCTTCAGGCTGAGATGGTTCTTGACCACCTTCTCGTACATATAGGCTTCCGCAATGAAAAGGTCCGCGCCATGCGCCAGCGGAATGAGCGTCTCCGTCCATTCGGTGTCGGCGCTGTAGGCGAGCGTGCGGCCCTCGGTCTCGATACGGTAGGCCAGGAACGGGCCGCCGGATTCGCCGTGCACGACCGGGTAGGGCGTCACCGTCACCGCGCCGAAGTTGCGCCTTTGCTCGGGCGCGAGTTCGACGACGGCGAGCTCGAATCGCTGCCTGGTCTTCGACGAATGCTCGAACAAAACCTCCATCACCTGACGCAGCCGCGTCTCGATGCCTTGCGGGCCCGCGATCGTCAGCGGTCGCGTCCGCCGCGAGAACTGCGCGTCGAGCAGGACAAACGGCAGGCCGGCAAAATGGTCGCCGTGGAAATGCGTGATCAGGATCAGATCGATGTCGTTCCGATCGATCTCGAGTCGCTTCAGCGCCGGCAAAGCCGACGCGCCGCAATCGATAAGGAAATTGGTTTCGCGCCCCGCCACGTGGAAGCAGGTGTTGAGCCTGCCGCCCGAGCCGAAGGCGTCGCCGCAGCCGACAAAGCGCAGTTGCATCGGCTGCGGGCTCCCTGAGCTTGACCCGGACTTAGCGGCGCGGCGCGCCGAAGACGCGCGACAGCAGCCAGATCGGGATCACGATGACCGCGCCGAGCAGGAAGTAGCGCCACAGCCAGTTGATGGTATCGAAGCCGAGATCCCACAGCCGCTGGAACAACAGGCGAATGCTGTGGATGATGTTCCAGGGATCGAAGCCGATCGCCGCCAGCACGACGCCCACCAGGATCGAGAGCAGGACCAGGCGAAACGCGACCGCCAGCGGCGAGCCGCCGAGAAAGCGGTTCAGGCCATCACTGCGGCCGGCCGGCAAATCTCTGACGTCTTGGACCATCTGGAAACTCCTCGGGGATTCGACCCCATTATACGGCATCGCGAGGCACATGGGGAACCCGCAACGGGGCGTCAATCGGCTTACGGGATTTTAATCCCGGATCGGTCACCTCTCCCGCTTGCGGGAGAGGTCGGCGCGTCCCGGGCGATGCGAAGCATCGTCCCGAGCGCCGGGTTCACGCCTCCACTTCGACTGCTTCCGCTTTCAACATCTTCTCCAGCGTTTCCAGCCGGTCGGCCTCCCGCGGCGGCTTGTCCCAGCGTAAGCGGCTGATGCGGGGGAAACGCATGGCGACGCCGGATTTGTGCCGCGGCGAGCGCTGCAGGCCTTCGAACGCGACCTCCAGCACCAGCCCCTTGTCACCCTCGTGCACGACATGGCGCACGGGGCCGAACTTTTCGGTGGTGTTGCGGCGGACGAAGCGGTCGATCTGCAAGAGCTCCTCGTCGGTGAAGCCGAAATAGGCCTTGCCGACCGGCACCAGCTCGTCGCCGGTCTCACCTTCGGTCCAGACGCCAAACGTGTAGTCGGAATAATAGGACGAGCGCTTGCCGTGGCCGCGCTGCGCATACATCAGCACGGCATCGATGATGTGCGGGTCGCGCTTCCACTTCCACCATTGTCCCTTCGGCCGTCCAGGCAAATAAGGCGCATCGCGCCGCTTCAGCATCACGCCCTCGACGGCGTCGGCATCCTCGCCGGCGCCGGCGCTTGCAGGGGCGGCGCGCGCGGCGGTCAGCGCCTCCCAGCTTGCGAAGGGCACGGTGGGCGACAGATCGATGCGGGGATCGCCAAGTTTCCTGATGAAGGTCTCAAGTCGCTCGCGCCGCTCCGCGAACGGCAATTCACGCAAATCGTTCTCATCGTCGCCGAGCAAATCGTAGGCGCGCAGGTGGATCGGAAATTCCTTGATCAGATTCGGCGAGACGACCTTGCGGTTGAGCCTCTGCTGGAGAACGTTGAAGCTCTGCACGCGACCCTCGCGCAGGATCAGAAGCTCGCCGTCGATCGCGCCCGGCAGGCGCAACGACGGCACGAGATCCGGAAAGCTCCCCGTGATGTCCTCGCCGGTGCGCGAATAGAGTCGCGTCGTGACGTGGCCGCGGTCGTCGCGGCCTGCCACCGCCTGCACGCGGATGCCGTCCCATTTCCATTCGGCGATGTAGTCGGCGGGGTCGAGTGCGGCGAAATCGCTGTCCTCGATCGCATGCGCGAGCATCACCGGGCGGAACGGCGCGGGATCGCGATTGACCGGCTTCTCGCTGCGGCCTTCCAGCCAGGCGAACAGGTCGAGATAGGGTGGCGCGAGCCCCGGCCAGATCAGCTCGACCTCATGCGGGTCCTTGTCGCCGAGCGCCGCCGCGGCGGTCTTCGCCAGCCGCGCGGAAATGCCGATGCGAAGCGCGCCAGTGACGAGCTTCAGCAGCGCCCAGCGGCCGGTCTCGTCGAGCTCGTCGAGCCAGCGTTCGAGCTGCTTCGGCAGCTCGGTCTTGCCGAGCGTGCGCAGCGTGGTGACGACTTCGGTGAGGGTCGGCGGCGGCGGGTTGTTGTGGTTGCTTGGGTGGAGCGCATCGCTGGCATCTCGCCCGCGGTACCCCCCTCCCTGACCCTCCCCCGCAAGGGGGGAGGGAACGGAGAGGCTCGTGCCTCCATCACTTTGGGAATCGCTATTAGTTGTTGTGCTCGCTGACAGCGCCGCGTTCCGCTGCGCTCCCTCCCCCCTTGCGGGGGAGGGCGGGGGAGAGGGGTGGCCCGGAAAAGACTGCCCGCCATCTCCCGCGCGCTTCGGCCACATCAGCGCCACCGTCTCCGAGAGATCGCCGACATAGTCGTACGACAGTCCAAACAGCACCGGATCGGTGCGCGACGCGATCAGGTCGCGGATCAGCGCCGGCTTGGCGTGCTTGAAGCTGAGCGCGCCGGTCAGCGCCGCGAGTGCATAGCCGCGGTCGGGATCGCCGACCTCGCGGAAATAGCCGGTGATCAGCCGCAGCTTGTTGTTGCGGCCGGGCTCGTAGGCGAGACGGTCCAGAAGTTCGGCGAAGCGGTTCATGCTTCGGCCTCGTTTTGAAGCAGCGTCTCGCTCTCCTCCTCGTCGCCATAGCCGACCAGATCGAGCGGCTGCGCCCGCAGGCCCCGCGACTTGCACCAATGTACCAGCGCATCTTCCTGGCCGTGGGTGACCCAGATCTCGCCGGCGCCGGTCGCCGCGATCGTGGTGGTGAGGCCGTCCCAGTCGGCGTGGTCGGAAATCACGAGCGGCAATTCGACGCCGCGCTGCCGCGCGCGGGCGCGCACGCGCATCCATCCTGACGCGAAGGCGGTGACGGGATCGGGAAAACGGCGCGTCCAGAGATCGGATGTCGCCGACGGCGGCGCCAGCGTGATGGTGCCGGCGAGAGCCGCCTTCTTCACGCCCATCACCGGCCTGAGATCGCCGAGCGCGATCCCGCGGCTCTGATAGTACTCGGTGATCTTCTCCATGGCGCCATGCAGATAGATCGGCGCGTCATAGCCGGCTTGCCGCAGCAGCGCGATCACGCGCTGCGCCTTGCCGAGCGAATAGGCGCCGACGAGATGCGCGCGCTCGGGAAACAGCGCGACCGAGGCGAGCAGCTTCTTCACTTCATCGGCCGCATCGCCATGGCGAAACACCGGCAGGCCGAACGTCGCCTCGGTGATGAAGACGTCGCAGGATACCAGCTCGAACGGCGTGCAGGTCGGATCGCGCGCGTCCTTGTAGTCGCCGGAGGCGACGATGCAGGTGTCCTTGCATGTCACCGCGATCTGGGCGGAGCCCAGCACATGGCCGGCCGGGTGGAATTTCACGCTGACATCGCCGAGCCGGATCTCCTCGCCATAGCGGATCGCTTGCGTCGAGCCGGCAAAATTCTCGCCATAGCGCAGCCGCATCATGTCCAGCGTTTCCTGCGTCGCCAACACCGCGCCATGGCCGGCGCGGGCATGGTCGGAATGGCCGTGGGTAATCACGGCCCGCTCGACCGGGCGCACAGGATCGATGTGGAAGCCGCCGGGCTTGCAGCACAGGCCGGCAGCAGCTGGCAACAGGATGTCTTGCGGACGCATGTGCACCATATAGTCAGCGGACGCCTCAAATTAAGTCGTCATGCGCGGGCTTGACCCGCGCATCCATCTCCCTAAAGAGTTCCATTTTGATGGATTGCCGGGTCAAGCCCGGCATGACGAGCCGAGTCCAATGCCCCTGCGTCTGTTCCTGTCCTCCGGCGATCTCATGGCCGACCGCCGTTTCGAGTTCGCGCGCGACCTCCAGCTCAAGGGCGATCTGCCTGCCGCCGCCGACCTCCTGGAGCAGGCGATCGAGCTCGCACCGAATTTCGCTTCGGCCTGGTTCACGCTCGGCGAGATCCGTCAGCAGCTCGGCGAGCGCGACAAGGCGATCGCGGCGTTTCGCAAGTCGCTGGAGTCCGATCCGGAGGATCAGCATGGTGCCGGCCTGCACCTGATACGGCTCGGCGATGCGCAGATGACGGAGATGCCCAAGGCCTACGTGCAGGCCCTGTTCGACCAGTACGCGCCGCGGTTCGAGCACGTGCTGATCAACGATCTCGGCTATCGCGCCCCGGCGCTGATCTTCAAGGCCGTGCTGGCCGCGCGCGGCGCCGCGAAGAAGCCGGCTTTCTTCAAGCGCACCATCGATCTCGGTTGCGGCACCGGGCTTGCGGCCGCCGCCTTCGCCAGGCAGGTCGATCATTTCATCGGCATCGACCTGTCGCCCGGCATGATCAAGGAGGCGCGCGCGACTGGTCTCTACGCCGAGCTCGAGGTCGCCGACATGATCGAGGGCCTGCGCGGCAAGGGCGATGCGAGTGCGAACCTCGTCGTGGCCGCGGACGCGTTCGTCTACCTCTCCGATCTCGCGCCGGTGCTGACCGAAGCCAGGCGCGTGCTTGCATCGGGCGGCGTGCTCGCCTTCACGCTGGAGACGCATGACGGCAGCGGCATCGTGCTCGGCGAAGGCCTGCGCTATGCCCATTCGGCGGAAAATGTGCGCGGCGCCATTGCGCAAGTCGGACTGAAGCTCCTCACCCTGGAGCCGGCCTCTCCGCGCAACGAGAACAACGAGCCGGTGCGCGGCCTCGTCGTCGTCGCCGAGAAAACTTGAGTCTAGACGCTAAACGCCCTGCGATTTGAGCGTCATTGCGTCGCAAAGCTGCGACTTCCCACTTGCGAGCCGCTGGCCGAAGCCAGCACAATGCGCGCACAGGGAGAAACAAATAATGACGAAGAATCCATCGCGGCGCGATTTCAGCGCCGCCGCGCTCGCCACCATCGCCGCATCCACCTTGCCCGCGCCGTATGTCTGGGCCGCGGAGAAGAAATACGATGCGGGCGCCAGCGACACCGAGATCAAGATCGGGCAGACCGTGCCGCATTCCGGCCCCGGCTCGCTCTACGGCGTGCTCGGCCGCGTCGGCGAAGCCTATTTCCAGATGCTGAACGAGAAGGGCGGCATCAACGGACGCAAGATCAAGTTCCTCACCATGGACGACGCCTACAGCGCGCCGAAATGCGTCGAGGCGACGCGGCGCCTGGTCGAGCAGGAGGAGGTGCTGGCGCTCTACGGCTCGCTCGGCACCGCGCCGCAGACCGCCGTGCACAAATACCTGAACTCCAAGGGCGTGCCGCAGCTCCTGCTCAATACCGGCGCGTCGAAGTGGAACAATCCGAAAGAGTTCAAATGGACCATGGCGGGTCTGCCGCTCTATCCGACCGAGGCGCGCATCCTGGCCCGGCACGTCGTTGCCGTGAAGCCGAACGCCAAGATCGGCATCCTCTACCAGAACGACGATTTCGGCCGCGACTTCCTCGGTCCCTTCAAGAAGGTGCTGGCCGATGCCGGCGGCACCGCGCAGGTGATCATGGAGCAGACCTACGATCTCACCGAGCCGACCGTCGATTCCCAGCTCATCAACCTCTCCAAGTCGGGCGCCGACGTCTTCTACAATATCTCCACTGGCAAGGCGTCGTCGCAGTCGATCCGAAAAGTGGCCGAGCTCGGCTGGAAGCCGCTGCACTTGCTCTCGGCCGGCTCGACCGGCCGCTCGATCCTCAACGCCGCGGGCCTCGAGAATGCCGCCGGCATCGTCGCGATCCGCTACAACAAGGAAGTCGGCCTGCCGAAATGGGAGAAGGACCCCGATGTGATGGCGTTCGAGGAGCTGCGCAAGAAGTACGTGCCGGCCATCGACCCCGACAACACCATCGCCTTCGCCGGCTACGGTCAGGCCGTCACCATGGGCGAGATTCTGCGCCGCTGCGGTGACGAACTCACCCGCGCCAACGTGCTGAAGCAGGCCTCCACGCTGTCAGGCTTCCACTCGCCCTATTTCCTCGAAGGCGTCACCTACAGCTACACGCCCGAGGACTACACGCCGATGAAGACGCTCTTCATCTCGACCTTCACCGGCAAGGATTGGGACATCTCCGACAAGCCGATGTCGGAGTGAATGTTCTTCCTCTCCCCGCTTGCGGGGAGAGGGTTGGGGTGAGAGGGAGCCTCCGCGGGGACGGCGGCAGTTGGACTCGCGGACGTTCAAACACACTCGTCATGCCCGGGCTTGTCCCGGGCATCCACGTCTTTGCTTTCGTGCGACCAGAGCGTGGATGGCCGGGACAAGCCCGGCCATGACGACCGCGAAGGCTCACACCCCTCGACGAACCCGCTCCCACGGCTTACCTGTGATGCCGTGCCGCCCCGCATCCTCAAAATCTCGGCCGAGCCGGCCGCGCTGCTGCCCGACCGCTTCCAGGCGTGGTTCGCGGGGCGCGGCTGGTCGCCGCGCGCGCATCAATTGGCGCTGCTGGAGAAGGCGCGCGAGGATCGCTCCGCCCTGTTGATCGCGCCGACCGGCGCGGGCAAGACGCTGGCGGGATTTCTGCCGACGCTGGTGGAGCTGTCTTCTCCCTCCCCCCTTGCGGGGGAGGGTCGGGGAGGGGGGTGGCCACAAGCACCGCTCGTGGGGCTACCCCCCTCCCGGCAGCCTGCGGCTGCCGACCTCCCCTGCAAGGGGGGAGGTGACAACAACAAGCTCGTCTCCACCGGCCGCAACGTTCAGCGCAGTGCCGGCCTCCACACGCTCTACATCTCTCCCCTCAAAGCGCTCGCCGTCGACATCGCGCGCAATCTCGAGCGTCCCATCGCCGGGATGGGTCTGCCGATCAAGGTCGAGACCCGCACCGGCGATGCGCCGGTGTCGCGGCGTCAGCGGCAGCGGCGCTATCCGCCGGATGTCTTGCTGACGACGCCCGAGCAGCTTGCGCTATTGCTCTCCTCCGACGACGCGCCGTTCCTGTTCTCCTCCTTGAAACGCATCGTGCTCGACGAGCTGCACGCGCTGGTGACGTCCAAGCGCGGCGATCTGCTGTCACTCGGGCTTGCGCGGCTGTGGCGGCTCGCGCCGCAGATGCGCGCGATCGGATTATCGGCGACCGTGGCCGAGCCTGATCAGCTCGCGCGCTTCCTGGTGCCGCAGCCTGATGGCAAGGAAGTGGCCGCCGACATCGTGATCGCCGGCGGCGCCGCGCCGCCGCTGGTCGAGATGCTCGATACAAGAGAGCGGCTGCCCTGGGCCGGCCACGGCGCGCGTCACGCACTCGCCGAGGTCTATGAGCTGATCAAGCAGAACAAGACCACGCTGGTCTTCGTCAACACCCGCAGCCAGGCCGAGATGTTGTTCCAGGATCTCTGGCGCATGAACGACGACGGGCTCGCGATCGCGCTGCATCACGGCTCGCTCGACGTCGCCCAGCGCCGCAAGGTCGAGGACGCCATGTCGGCGGGACGCTTGCGCGGCGTGGTCTGCACCTCCTCGCTCGATCTCGGCGTCGACTGGGGCGACGTCGATCTCGTGGTCAATATCGGCGCGCCCAAGGGCTCCTCGCGCCTGATGCAGCGCATCGGACGCGCCAACCACCGCCTCGACGAGGCCTCGCGCGCGGTGCTGGTGCCGGCCAACCGCTTCGAGGTGCTGGAGTGCCGTGCCGCGATCGACGCCATCGCCGAGAACGCGCAGGACACTCCGCCGTTGCGCACCGGTGCGCTCGACGTGCTGGCCCAGCACGTGCTCGGCCGTGCCTGCGGCGAGCCATTCTTCAACGATGACCTCTATGACGAGGTGCGCACCGCCGCGCCCTATGCGGGCCTCGCGCGCGGCGATTTCGACGACGTCGTCGATTTCGTCGCCACCGGCGGCTATGCGCTGAAGACCTACGAGCGCTTCGCCCGCATCAAGCAGGACAAGCAGGGGCGCTGGCGTGTCGCCAATCCAAAGGTGCGGCAGGGCTATCGTCTCAATGTCGGCACCATCGTCGAGGAGCCGATGCTCAAGGTGCGGCTGGTGCGTTCCCGCTCCACCGGCAGCGGTTCGACCGGCGCGATCGCGCGCGGCGGCCGCGTGCTCGGCGAGATCGAGGAATATTTCATCGAGGGGCTGACCGCCGGCGACACCTTCGTGTTCGGCGGCGAGGTCGTGCGTTACGAGGCCCTGGCCGAAGATCAGGTCTACGTCTCTCGCGCCAACGACAAGGATCCGAAGGTGCCGTCCTATATGGGCGGCAAGTTTCCGCTCTCAACCTATCTTGCCGAACGTGTGCGCCGCCTGCTCGACGACAGGCGCGCGTGGAACGGTCTCCCGGAGCAGGTGCGCGACTGGCTGTCGCTCCAGAAGGACGTCTCGCGCGTGCCGGGTGTCCGCGAACTGCTGGTCGAGACCTTTCCGCGCGGCAACAAGCACTACCTCATCTGCTATCCCTTCGAGGGGCGGCTGGCGCATCAGACGCTCGGCATGCTGCTGACGCGGCGGCTGGAACGCGCCCGCGCCCGGCCGCTCGGCTTCGTCGCCAATGAATATGCGGTGGCGATCTGGGGGCTGGGCGATGCCTCCTTCATGATCCGCAACGGTGAGCTCGATCTCGACGCGCTGTTCAACCCCGACATGCTGGGGGACGATCTCGAAGCGTGGCTGGCCGAATCCGCGCTGATGAAGCGCACCTTCCGCAACTGCGCGCTGATCTCCGGCCTGATCGAGCGACGCTTCACCAATGAGGACAAGAGCCGCCGCCAGGTGCTGTTCTCGACCGATCTCGTCTACGACGTCCTGCGCAAGCACCAGGCCGACCACGTCCTGCTGCGCGCCGCCCGCGCCGATGCCGCCACCGGCCTGCTCGACCTGCGCCGTCTCGGCGGCATGCTGGCCCGCATCCAGGGCCGCATCACGCACCGGGAACTCGATCACGTCTCCCCGCTCGCCGTCCCCGTGATGCTGGAAATCGGCCGCGAGTCAGTTTATGGCGAAGCAGCAGACGAGTTGTTGGCGGAAGCCGCCGACGAGCTCGTCAAAGAGGCGATGTCGTAGACTGCTGCATAATGAATTTCTGGGGCACTGTTCTCTCCACGTCGTCATGCCCGGGCTTGACCCGGGCATCCACGCCTTTCTTTCCGCAGCAAGAACGTGGATGGCCGGGACGAGCCCGGCCATGACGGAGCAAGTGGCGCTATCGATTACTTCAACGCTTGCGTTGGATATTGCTGGTGTGTCTTTCGCCGCCGATCTCTCCGGCGCCCTGTTCTGGGAAGAGCAGCGCCTGCTCGTCGTCTCCGACCTGCATCTGGAAAAGGGCTCGAGCTTCGCGACCCGCGGCGTGCTGCTGCCGCCCTACGATACCATCGCGACGCTCGGCCGGCTTGCTGGCGAGGCTCGATGACGTGTAGGCCATGTGCCAGGTGCGGCCGGCGCTCTCCAGCGCGTGGATGGCGCCGGCGCGATAGAGACAGCCCTGCGGAAAGCCGATCAACGGCACCGACGGCGCGCCCGCGTCGATCGGATGGCTCTTGCTGGTGACCCAGTGCACCCGCTCCGGCCACACCGCGATGGCGCCCTTCTCGCCGGCCTCGCGCTTGTAAAGCGCCAGATCAAGTTCGCCGCGTTCGAGATCGCGGGCGAGGTTCTTGCTCTGGTCGGCGCGCACGTCGAGCCGCAGGCCGGGATGCGAGCGCGAGAACGTCGCCAGCAATTTCGCCAGGCGATAGGCCGCAAAATCCTCGGGAATGCCGAGTCGGATCGCGCCTTCGCTGTCGGGCTGGCTCAGCACGTCGCGCGCCTCTTCCGCAAGCGAGAGCAGCCGCCGCGCATAGGACAGCAGCCGCTCGCCGGCCTCGGTCGGGCGCACGTCCTTGCCGTCGCGGTGCAGGAGGACCTGGCCGACATCCTCCTCCAGCCGCTTGATCTGCTGGCTCACGGTCGACTGCGTGCGGTGGACACGCTCGCCGGCGCGGGTGAAGCCGCCGGCCTCGACGACCGAGACGAAGCTGCGCAGAAGCTCGAGATCGAGCATGGGCGCCTCCATTCATAAATCCACTGATCGAAAGTTAATCATTTAATTTCCAAATGACAAGCGGTCTCCCTAGATCGAGGGCTCAGGAGAATGCCCTCATGTCGCTCGCCCCCTCGATTCCCGTCCCCCACAGCCGCTTCAACACGCTGCCGCTCGCTATCGGACTGTTCTGCCTGCTCTGGAGCTATGCCTTCGTCGCCGGCAAGATCGGCGTGACCCATTGCCCGCCGCTGATCCTGCTCGCCGCGCGCTTCTCGCTCGCCGGCATCCTGATCCTCGGTGCGACACTGATCCGCGGCGACGAGTGGTCATTGTCCTGGCGCGATGCCGCGATCTTCGCCGTGCTCGGCATCGCCAACAACGCGCTCTATCTCGGGCTCGGCTACACCGGCCTGCAATCGGTCTCGGCCGGGCTCGGCGGCCTGATCGTGTCGGCCAATCCGGTGTTCACCGCGGCGCTCGCCGCCTTGCTCCTTGGCGAAGGCATGACCTGGCGCAAGGCGGGTGGTCTCCTGCTCGGCGTTATCGGCGTGATGGCGATCGTCTGGCACCGCCTGGCGGTCGGCACCGATTCGCTGCACGGCATCGTCTTCACGCTGGCCTCGCTCGCCTCCATCGTCGCCGGCACTGTTCTGTTCAAGCTGCTCGCGCCGAAGGGATCCTTGTGGATCGGCAACGGCGTGCAGAACCTCGCCGCCGGCATCGTGCTGACGCCGGTTGCGTTCACCTTCGCCGACGTCCAGGCGATCGATTTGACCCCAAGCCTGATCGGCGCCTTCGCCTTCCTCGTGCTCGGCGGCTCGATCCTCGCCTACTGGCTCTGGTTTCATCTCCTGAAAGTGTGTGGCGCCACCGCTGCCAGCGCCTATCATTTCCTGATGCCGCCGCTCGGCATGCTGTTCGCCTTCCTCGTGCTCGGCGAGCATGTCGAGGCCCGCGACCTGCTCGGCTCATCCCGGTCGCACTCGGCATCTATCTGGTGACACGGCCGGCCAAGTCGCTTCCGTCCAAGTCGCTTCCGTCAAAGGCCGCGTCGTAAGGAAGGTTCATCATGCCCATCTCCATCACCCTGATCGGCGGCCCGACCGCGCTGATCGAGATCGACGGCTTCCGTCTCCTCACCGACCCGACCTTCGATGCGCCAGGCGCCTACCAGCTGCCGCATGTGAAGCTGGAGAAGACCATCGGCCCCGCGCTGACCGCCGATGCGATCGGTCCGGTCGATGCGGTCCTGCTCAGCCACGACCAGCATTCGGACAATCTCGACAATTCCGGCCGCGAGTTTCTCAAACAGGCGAAGCGCGTGCTGACGACAGAGGCCGGCGCCAAGCGCCTCGGCGGCCATGCCGAAGGCCTTGCGCCCTGGGGGATCTCGCAAGTGAAGGATCGTGACGGCAATTCACTGACGATCACCGCGACGCCGGCGCGCCATGGCCCGGCCGGCATCGAGCCGCTGTCGGGCGATGTCATCGGCTTCGTGGTGTCCTCAAACCGCAAGGACACAAGCGCGGTCTATATCAGCGGCGACACCACTTGGTTCGACGGCGTTGCCGAGGTCGCCCGCCGCTTCAAATGCCGCGTGGTGCTGCCGTTCGCCGGCGCTGCGCAGACGCGCGGGCCGTTCCATCTCACCATGGACACCAACGACACCATCGAGACCGCACGGGCCTTTCCCGACGCGGTGATCGTGCCGCTGCATACCGAAGGCTGGGCGCATTTCCGCCAGAACAGCGAGGATCTGCGCAAGACGTTCGACGTGCTCGGCTTCGGGACGCGATTGCGATTGCTGGAGCCGGGGGTGCCAACGGTGGTGGAGGCGCCTTGATGTGAGGTCGTCATTCCGGGGCGACGCGAAGCGTCGAGCCCGGAATCCATCGCGCCACCAACTCCGCCGATCGATAGATTCCGGGTTCGCGCCACGCGCGCCCCGGAATGACAGTCTCAATCCTTCCTGAAAACAATCGACGCCATCCACCCCGTCATCAGCGCCATTGCCGCGGTGGCGAGGCCGTAGATCAGGCCGTTCTGTCGCGCGGTCGTCGCGACGAACTGTTCGAAACCGACCTTGACGATCTCGAAGGCGGTCTCGGTCTTGCCGATGAATGCGCCGTTCGCAAACAATTTGATTTCAACCTCGTAGGTGCCGATCGGCACCTCCGCCGGCAGCGGAATGCCGGTGCGGAACAGCGTCGGTGTCAGGAACGTCACGGCGCTCGCGTCCTCGCGATAGAGGCCGCGCTGGGTGCGCAGGCGGATGAAGGCCGAGCGGAAAGCGTCGTTCGGCACCACGTCGGCATAATCACCGCTGACACGTTGGGTCAGCCGCACGTTGTTCAGCCCGATCTGCTGCCGCCGTGCGATGTCGGGCGAGGTGATGACGTCGAACGGGCGGTTGGCGAACAGTGCCAGATAGCTCGGCACCTGCAGGAACTGCCGGTAGTCGGTGTTGATCCAGATGCCGAAAGTGCGCTCCTTGCGCCGTGTCACCATGTCGGCGTGCGGGCCCATCACGGTGACCACGAGATCGTAAGCCGTGCGGTCCGCGGGCGTCGTGGCGTCCCTCTCGACCGAGCCGAACAGCACCAGCTCCTCGCCGGAATAATTCGGCGTCACCGTGACGCGGTGGTTGGAGACCGACACGATCAGCCGCTCGGCCCGCGCGGCGCTGCCGAGCAACAGGACGAGAACGACTGCGAGAAGCGCGCGCATCATCCGCTCACCCCCAGCTCACGGATGGTGAAGAGATCCTCCGGCCGGATCACCAGCTCGATCGCAAAGCGGACGCCGACCGAGAGGATCAACAGGCCAAGCAGCAGCCGCAGCTGCTCGCCGCGGATCTTCTGGCCGGCACGCGCGCCGAACTGCGCGCCGGTGACGCCGCCGACCATCAGGATCAGCGCCAGCACGGCATCGACGAGGTGATTGGTCACCGCATGCAGCATGGTCGCGAGCAGCATGGTGACCACGGTCAGGACCATCGAGGTCCCGATCACCGTCGAGGTCGGCACCCGCAGCAGGTAGATCATGATCGGCACCAGGATGAAGCCGCCGCCGATGCCCATGATGGCGCCGATAAAGCCGATCATGATGCCGACGATCACCACGGGGATCACCGAGAGATAGATCTTCGAGCGCTTGAACCGCATCTTCAGCGGCAGGCCATGGATCCAGTTATGCGTGCGCCGCGGCGGCACCGCGCCGCGCCGGGTCCGCATCAGGGCGCGCAGGCCTTCCGAGAACATCAGGCTGCCGACGGTGGTGAGCAGCACGACGTAGGACAGCGCGATCATCAGGTCGAGCTGGCCGAGCGCGCGAAGCTGCGTGAAGGTCCATACCCCCAGCGCGGTGCCGATTACGCCGCCGCAGAGCAGCACGCTCGCCAGCGCCGGATCGATCGCGCGCCGCCGCCAGTAAGAGATCGCGCCGGAAAAGGAGGAGGCCGCGATGTGGCTCGCGACCGAGGCGACCGCGACCGCCGGCGTGATGCCGATGAAGATCAGGAGCGGTGTCATCAGGAAGCCGCCGCCGATTCCGAACATGCCGGAAACGAAGCCGACCGCCGCGCCCATCGCCAGCACCAGGAAGACGTTGACCGGAAGATCGGCGATCGGGAGATAGAGCTGCATTGAACCACGCACCGGCGAGACGGATCGACTAGCGCGGAATGCTCGCGGAAAGATCGGAACGATTGCCGCGTCCCTCAATAGCCGAATTCGCCGGCGGAGGGATCAGGAATCTTGGGCGCGGCGAATGGGCTAAGAGGGATCAGATCACTGCTTCGCTGCGAGCGGAGGATTCCGTCACCTTCTCCGCCGTCATGCCCCGGCTTGACCGGGGCATCCAGTACGCCGCAGCTTCTCCGCATCCAACCGGCGTCTCTGGAATACTGGGTCGCCCGGTCAAGCCGGGCGACGACAAGAGCGTACTAAACCGCTCAATGCGCCGCGGACGCTGAGCGCTTGGTCGCGACCGGCTTCGGCGCGGGCTTGGCGTTCGCCTGCGGCGCGCTGTCCCAGCCGCCGTTCGGGGCTGGGACGTTGACGGCATCGTCGGGCTGCGGTTCTGCGCTGAAGGTCTGGATCGCGAGCTTGGCGGCGGCGAGCGATTGCGGATCGAGGCGCTTGGCGACATCGTCGCGCTTGCCCGCCGCGTCCGCATCGCCCTGGGCGGCCGCGAGGCTGAACCATTTGTAGGATTCGGCGAGGTTCTGCTCGACGCCGATGCCGCGGGCATAGAGGATGCCGAGATTGAACTGGCTGTCGGCGACGCCGCGGTCGGCCGCTTTCCGGAACCACTGCGCCGCGCTCTTGTAATTGGCACCGCGTCCGCCGCCGTCGGCGTCGAGCACCGCGAGATTGTGCATCGCCTTGGCGTTGCCGCGCTCGGCGGCCTGCGTGTAGTAGCGGCGGGCGATGTCGGCGTCCTTCTTCACCCCGAGGCCCTTCTCGTAGAGCGTGCCGAGGCGGAAGGTTGCGGGCACCACGCCGGCCTGCGCCGCGCGGTCATACCATTTCGCAGCTTCGTCGTAGTTTGCAGCGACGCCCTTGCCTTCGGCAAAGCGCACGCCGATCTCGTAGGCGGCGGTCGCATCGCCCTTCATCGCGGCGGTGCGCAAGGCTGGGCCGCCGATACCGTCAGGCAGTTTCTCGCTCGGCGGCACCTGAACGAGGCCGAGCCGCGCGCGGCTGGCGCCTGAGAGCGCGCCGGTGACGTCGCTGGCGGCAGGCGGCACGGGAGCAGGAGCGGGCGGGATTTCGACCGAGGCCGAGCTGCCGGAATTGGGCGTGGGCGCCGGCGCGGCATTGTTCTGGGATTGCCGTCCGATCGGCGTCGGCGAGGTCATCGAAGGCGTGACTTGCTCGGGCGTGGCGGGCTTGGTCTCGACCGGGGGCGGCGGGGCCTGCGGCGCGGGCTGGCTGGACGTATTCTCCATCGCCTGCGGCGCCGGCGGCGCACTGCCACCATCGAGCAGGTTCATCGCCATCTTGAAGGTGCCGAGCACGATCACGACCACGCTCGCGCCGACCAACAGCGAGCGGATCTTCGAGGTGATGGTCGAACCGCCGTCCTTGCCCTTGTCCTTTCGATCGGCCCCTGCCTTGGCGGCGCGGCCGGTCTTTTCCGGTTGCGCGGCGGCGGCCTGGGCAGCGCGGCGCGCGGCCGCGATGAAGCTCGACGACGACACCGGCTCCTTCGGCGCGGCGGGAATTCCGCTGATCGCGCTTTCGGAAGCGGCAATGCGCTCCGACGGCGTGGCGACGCGCCCACCCGGCCGTGTGCCCGGCTCGAGCGGATGGTCCGGCGGCAATTCCGGCGCGAGCGCGCCGCGCGTGGGCGCGGTATGTGGCTCCAGGATTTCGCTGATCGCGCGCGGCGGCAAGGGTGGTGCGGCTTGCGGCGCCGTCGGTGCCATCGGAACCGGCGGCGGAGCGGCAGGTGCCGCGGCGGCGTGGAATTCGCGCGGCGCGGCCACGAAGGCAGCCTGCGCCGGTTGTTGCATGGCGGCCGGATTCGGCAGCTCAGGCTTCGGATCGTATTTCGGCTGCTGTTGCTGTGGCCGAGATTCGCGCGCCATCGGCGCGGGCTCCATGGGCGCAGCCATCGGCATCGGCATCGGCTGCGGTGCAGGGGCCGGCGGCGCGGTGCGCACCGCGCGCAGATCGCCCTCGATCATCGAGAGGCGATCGACGACGTGGCCGAGCGCGCTGTGGACGGCTTCGAGCGAGTCCTGGGTGCTGCGGTTGGTCTCGGCCTGGCTGAAGCGGATGTCGGAGAGCTCGCGCTTGACGAGATCGACCATGCCGGAATCGGGGGCCGGCGCCGAATTGCGGCTCTCGGCGAGCGCGGAATAGGTCGCCTGCTGCCGCTCCAGATGGCGCAGGATGTCGTGCAGCCCGTCCTCGACGCGGCTCAGATTGCCGTTGCGCGGATCGGAGGCGGCTTCGATCCGTTCCAGCAGATAGGAGACGCGCTGTTCGAGATGCGCAAAGGTCGAGGCCGAATCGTTGCCGACCTGCATGCGGTCGAAACGATCCGACAGCGCGCGGATCGCGGCTTCCAAATGTTCGGTGCTCTCGGCAGGCTGAGGCCGCTCGCGCGTCTCCAGCGCGGCGGTGAGTGCCGCGATGCGCTGCTCGAGCACGGCAAAGCTGTCGCCGGGGCCGGAGGAGCGGGTGATCTGGTCGACCTTGGACGACAACAGCTGCACGTCCTCGGACAGCCGTGCCAGCGCTTCGTTGGAGGCGACGTTGGAGACGATGCCGCGCAGCGCCGAGATCGCGCCTTCGAGCTGGCGCACCGTGGACGGATCGTCATTGGCGCGCAGGATCAGATCGAGCTTGGCGCCGAGATTGCGGATCGCCTCGTCATAGCCGGTGAGCTGCTCGGCCGGCGTCAGCGTGCGCAGCACCTGCTTGATGTCGGACAGCGCGTGCTCGATGCCTGACAGGACCTGGCCGTCGGTGCCGGACGAGCGGGTCTCGTCGATGCGACGGTGCAGCGAACGGATTTCGTTTTCGATCGACTCGATCGCGCGGCGCGGCATCGCCTCGGTGATGGCGTGGCGGATCTCCGCAAGCTCGCTGCGAAAAGCGTTGATCGCCTGCTCGGTATTGTCGGGGCGCTGGAGCGACTCGATCTGGCTCGTGATCTTGAGCAGATGGCGCTCGAGCGACGAGAAATCCGGCCCCGGCTGCGGTGGCGGCGGAGCGTAGGCAGGCGCGGGCGGCGCCATCGGCGCGATGGGATGCGCGTAAGGGGCGGCTGTTGGCGCAATTGACGGCGCGGCGCGCGGCGGCATCTGCCTGGGCGTAAAGCCGTCGAGCTCGCTCTGCCGCGCCGTGATCTCGGCGACGGCGACGTCGAACGAGGCGGGGCTCAGAGGCGGCGAGCTGCGATAGAGCTGCGCGGCCGCGCGTTCGACCGCATCGGCCTGGCGCTGGCGCGTCTCGGCGGGTGCGGGCCGCGGCGCCTGAGGCGCCTGCGGTTGAAGCTGCTGCGGCTTTGAGATTTGCGACAGCCGCGCGTCGAGCCGCGAGATCGCATCGTTGAGCTGGCGTGCGACGCCCTGCTCGCGCGAGACCTCTTGGCGTGAAGAGTCCTGGCGCGGGGTGGGCTTTGAAATCCGTTCGATCTGCTGGGTGATCGCGTCGAGCCGCTGGTGGATGTCGGCGACTTCGCGGCTCTCCGGACTCGGTACGTGGTTCGGCATGTGTTGCGGACGCTGCTCGTAAGGTCCGCGAAAGTTCGGCGGGGCAGTCTCGCCGAGCGTGGAGTTCAGCCAATCGTTGAGTGACATGCCGGCTCTGCGCGCAGCAGCTTCGGCCCGCTCCCGGACGGAGGGATCGATGCCGTCAACACTCCACGATACGCGCGAATTCATGACTCTGTCCGGTTCCGACTCCGGCGCCCCACCCGGCACCTCCAGCCTCCCCACGCGTGCCGGTTGTAAAGACAATCGGATTTGGCGCGGGTCGTCTGCCTCGAAAACCGACTTTTTCCTGTTACGGTAAATAACGGGTTAAGGAACGCGTTGCCGATGTCTTAAAGTTGGGCGAGGGAACCGGGGGACGTTCGCAATGAAGCTCGTCATGCCCGGGCTTGTCCCGGGCATCCGCGTTCTTTGGGCCGCGCAAGAGGCCGTGGATGGCCGGGACATAGGCGAGCGGAAGCGACGCCGTCCTTCGGACGGCTATGCCCGGCCATGACGATGCGGAGAAAGTCCTCAGCCCTTCCCCTCGCGCTTGCCGTCTTCCAGCGACACCACCGTGCCCTTGCCGCTCATCGTCGACAGCGCCGCGAGTGCTTCTTCGCAAAAATCGGCCACCATCTGCTCGTGGCGGGCGCCAAGGCGAAGCAGGAGCAGGTTGCCGAGATCGAGCCGGCCCTCCGCCGTGCCGTCCGGAAAACGCTTCTTCAGAATCCGCTCATAGTTGGCGTGCCGGTCACGGTGGTGCTCCAGCCGGGCCATCAGATCGGTGCGCATGGGCTCGATGTCGATGCTGTCGAGCGCATGCAGCCGCACCAGGAGGTCGTCCTTGATCGAGGGCGGTGTGCTCGGCCGCGCGGCCCAGTGCCGCAGCGCTGTTCGGCCCTCGGGAGTCAGCGTATAAATCAGCTTGTTGGGTTTGCCGGATTGCACGACTTCGCGGCCCTGGATGTAGCCGCGGTCGCGCAGCTTGGAGAGCTCGCGATAGATCTGCTGGTGGTCGGCCTTCCAGAAGAAGCCAATCGAGGAATCGAACGTCTTGGCGAGCTCGTAACCCGTCATCGGACGTTCCGTCAGGCATGCGAGGATTGCGTCGCCCAGTGCCATGACCGGCCTCCTTCGTCTTCGATCTTGACCAACCAGCTTGACTTTATGCGCATCTGCGCATATGCGTCAATGTGCATATGGGACGGCTTCGGAGCGGGCCACAAGACCCGCCCCGAAGATCCAGCAAAATCAACCTCTTCGCTACTGTGCATGGGGTTGGTTTCGCGTTTTTTTGCCCAGGCCTATAGGGAGGCACCTGAGAATGACCGGCCTCGACTCCTGGTACGGCTACATGAAGTCCCATGACCTCAAAGCGCTCTGGGAGCTGCTCCATCCCGATGCGGTCTTCGAAAGCCCTGTGGTGCATTCCCCCCAGCGCGGCCGCGACATCACCTTCAAATATCTGTCGAGCGCCGAGAAGGTCCTCGGCGGTCCCGGCTTCACCTATGTCGGCGAGTGGCGAAGCGAGAGCGGCGCCGTGCTCGAATTCAAGAATGTCATCGACGGCATCGAGATCAACGGCGTCGACATCATCAGCTTCGATCCCGAGGGACGCATCACGCATTTCAAGGTGATGGTGCGTCCGCTCAAGGCCATCAACATGCTGCACCGCCTGATGGCGGAGCAGCTTGCCTATCCCACCACTTCAACGCCCATGCCGGGAGACCACCATGCCGATCTATAAAGCCCCCGTCGAAGACGTGAACTTCCTGCTCAACGACGTCTTCCAGATCGATCGTTACGACAATCTGCCCGGCTTCTCCGATGCGTCCAGCGACGTGCGCGAGGCGATCCTGGGCGAAGCCGCCAAGCTCGCCGAAGAGGTGCTCCAGCCGCTCAACCGCGTCGGCGATCTCGAAGGCTGCAAGCGCGCCGACGACGGCAGCGTCACCACGCCGAAGGGTTTCAAGGACGCCTTCAAGCAGGTCGCTGAAGGCGGCTGGCTTGGCCTGTCGGCTCCGACCGAGTTCGGCGGGCAGGGCCTGCCGGTGACGCTCTCCCAGGCGGTCAACGAATTCCAGATCTCCGCCAACATGGCGTTCTCGATGTATGGCGGCCTCACCATGGGTGCGACCGCAGCCCTGATCGTGCACGGCAGCCCCGAGCAGAAGAAGACCTATGTGCCGAAGATGGTGGCGGGCGAATGGACCGGCACCATGAACCTGACCGAGCCGCATTGCGGCACCGATCTCGGCATGCTCCGCACCAAGGCGGTGCGGCAAGCCGACGGCAGCTTCAAGATCACGGGCACCAAGATCTTCATCTCCGCTGGTGAGCACGATCTTGCGGACAACATCATCCACCTCGTGCTCGCCCGCATCGAGGGCGCACCGGCCGGCATCAAGGGCGTGTCGCTGTTCGTGGTGCCGAAATTCCTGGTGAATGCCGACGGTTCGGTTGGCGCACGCAACGGCGTGGTCTGCGGCTCGATCGAGCACAAGATGGGCATCCACGGCAATTCCACCTGCGTGATGAACTACGACAGCGCCACCGGCTGGCTGATAGGCGAAGAGAACAAGGGCATGCAGGGCATGTTCGTGATGATGAACGAGGCCCGCCTCGGCGTCGCCGTGCAGGGTCTCGCACAGTCCGAGGTCGCCTATCAGAACGCGGTCGCCTATGTCCGCGAGCGCATCCAGGGCCGTTCCCTGACCGGCACCAAGGCGCCGGACAAGCCGGCCGATCCGATCATCGTGCATCCCGACGTGCGCCGCACGCTGCTCTCGATCCGCGCCTTCAACGAAGCCGCGCGCGCCTTCGTGATCTGGACCGCGCTGAAGAGCGACGTCGCCCACCGCTCGGAGGATCCCAAGGACCGCCAGGCCGCCGACGACCACATGGGCCTGATGACGCCGGTGCTGAAAGGCTTCCTCACCGATTACGGCTTCGCCAATGCGGTGCAGGCGCAGCAGATGTATGGCGGCCACGGCTACATCGCCGAGCAGGGCATGGAGCAGTTCGTGCGCGATGCCCGCATCGCCATGATCTATGAAGGCGCCAACGGCATCCAGGCGCTCGACCTGGTCGGCCGCAAGCTGCCGCGCGACGGCGGCCGCGCCATCATGGCCTTCTTCGGCGAGGTCATGGCCTTCGCCAAGGAGAACGGCGGCGACGAGGCGCTAAAGCCCTTCATCACTCCGCTCTCGGCTTCGCTCGGCCATCTTCAGCAGGCCACCACCTGGCTGATGCAGAACGCGATGATGAAGCCGGACAATGCGGGTGCGGCCGCAACCGATTACCTGCATCTCTTCGGCTTCGTCGCGCTCGGCTACATGTGGGCGAAGATGGCCAAGGTGACGAATGCCAAGATTGCCGAGAGCGGGGCGACGCCCTATCTCTCGACCAAGCTCGTCACCGGCCGCTTCTTCATGGAGCGGATGTTGCCGGAGACCGCGGCCAATCTCGCGCGCATCCAGTCGGGCTGCGCGACCATCATGGAACTGCCGGCAGAAGCGTTCTGAGCGTTTTCGCTTCACCCATAATCCCGGCCGCGTCGCGGTCGTAACCAATAGCTGCAATCAGGAGGCTCCCATGGCAGATGCCTATATCTACGACCACGTCCGAACCCCGCGCGGTCGCGGCAAGGCGGACGGCGCACTGCACGAAGTCACCGCGCTCGCGCTCGCCTCGGTGCCGTTGAAGGCGCTCAAGGACCGCAACAACCTGCCGGAAAATTCCGTCGACGACGTCGTGCTCGGCGTGGTCGATCCCGTCGGCGAGGCGGGCTCCGACATCGCGCGTTTCGCCGCGCTGAAGGCGGGTCTCGGCGAGGCCGTCCCCGGCGTGCAGATCAGCCGCTTCTGCGCCTCCGGCCTCGATGCCGTGAACTTTGCCGCTGCCCAGGTGATGAGCGGCCAGCATGAGCTCGTCATCGGCGGCGGTGCCGAATCGATGAGCCGCGTCGGCATCGGCGCCTCCGGCGGCGCCTGGCCGATGGATCCGTCGATGGCGGTGCCCGCCTATTTCATGCCGCAGGGCGTCTCGGCCGATCTGATCGCGACGAAGTATGGCTTCTCGCGCGATGACGTCGACGCTTACGCTGTGCAGAGCCAGCAGCGTGCCGGCAAGGCCTGGGACGAGGGCCGCTTCAACAAGTCGGTCGTGCCGGTGAAGGACATCAACGGCCTCACCATCCTCGCCAAGGACGAGCACATGCGTCCCTCGACGACGATGCAGTCGCTGGCGCAGCTCCAGCCGTCGTTCACGACGATGGCGCAGATGGGCGGCTTCGACGGCGTCGCGCTGCAGTCGCATCCGGAGATCGAGCGCGTCAATTACGTGCACCACGCCGGCAACTCCTCGGGCATCGTCGACGGCGCCGGCGCCGTGCTGCTCGGCAGCAAGGAGGCGGGCAGCAAATACGGCCTGAAGCCGCGCGCAAAAATCCGTGCATTCGCGAACATCGGCTCTGAGCCCGCGATGATGCTGACCGGTCCGGTTGACGTCACCGAAAAGCTGTTCGCGCGCTCCGGCATGAAGAAGTCGGACATCGACCTGTTCGAGCTCAACGAGGCCTTCGCCTCCGTCGTGCTGCGCTACATTCAGGCGTTCGACATCGACAATGCCAAGATCAACGTCAACGGCGGCGCCATTGCGCTCGGCCATCCGCTCGGGGCGACCGGCGCGATGATCCTCGGCACCGTGCTCGACGAGCTCGAGCGCACCAACAAGTCCACCGCCCTGGTGACGCTGTGCATCGGCGGCGGCATGGGCACCGCCACCATCATCGAGCGGGTGTAACGAGCTGCCGTAGGGTGGGCAAAGCGAAGCGTGCCCACCACTGCTGCCTCCGCGAATAATGGTGGGCACGGCGCAAGGACGCCTTTGCCCACCCTACGAGATCACAATCAACCGCCGCGCCTGGGATCGGCTGCGGCACCGAGGAGCAACCAACATGGCTTACAAGAATTTCAAGGTTGAGACCGACGCCGACGGCATCGCGCTCGTCACCTGGGACATCCCGGGCCGTTCGATGAACGTGCTCGACGAGACCTCGACCAATGAGCTCGACGCGATCGTCAAGGCGACCACGGCTGACGCCGCGGTGAAGGGCGTCGTCATCACCTCCGCCAAGGAGGCGTTCTGCGCCGGCGCCGACCTGTCCATGCTCGAGGGCATGAACCAGGCCTACGCAAAAGTCTTCAAGGAGCAGGGCGAGACCGCGGCGAACCAGATGCTGTTCGACCAGAGCCGGCGCTTCTCGCAGGTGCTGCGCTCGATCGAAACCTCCGGCAAGCCGTGGGCGGCCGCGATCAACGGCCTCGCGCTCGGCGGCGGCTTCGAAATCACGCTGTGCTGTCACTACCGTGTGGCGGCGGAGAATCCCAAGACGCGCCTCGGCCTGCCCGAGGTCAAGGTGGGCCTGTTCCCCGGCGCCGGCGGCACCCAGCGCGTGCCGCGCCTGGTGCCGCCGCAGGACGCGATGACCATTCTGCTCAAGGGCGATCCGGTCACGGTCGACAAGGCCAAGGCACTGAATCTGATCCACGCCATCGTTCCGGCCGCTGATCTCGTCAAGGCCGCGAAAGACTGGATCAAGGGCGGCGGCAAGGCCGTCGCGCCCTGGGACGAGAAGGGCTTCAAGCTGCCCGGCGGTCCGGTGTTCTCCAAGGCCGGCATGATGATGTTCCCGGCCGGCAACGCGATCTATCGCCGCGAGACCTACGACAACTATCCGGCCGCGCGCGCGATCATGAGCTGCGTCTATGAAGGCCTCCAGTTGCCGATCGATGCCGCGCTGCGCGTGGAGTCGCGCTACTTCACCTCGGTGCTGCGCTCCAAGGAAGCGGCCGCGATGATCCGCAGCCTGTTCCTGTCGATGCAGGAGCTCAACAAGGGCGCGCGTCGTCCGAAGGACGTGCCCGCAACCAAGGTGAAGAAGATCGCCGTGATCGGCGCCGGCTTCATGGGCGCGAGCGTCGGCTACGTCTCGGCGCGTGCCGGCCTCGACGTCGTCCTGATCGACCGCGACCAGGAGAGCGCCGACAAGGGCAAGGCGCATGCGCAGAAGGTGATCGAGGAGCAGATCAAGAAGGGCCGCGCCAAGCCCACGGATGCCGAAGCGCTGCTCGCGCGCATCACGCCGACCGCGGACTACGCCGCGCTGAAGGACGTCGACCTCGTCATCGAGGCCGTGTTCGAGGACCGCAAGGTCAAGGCGGAGACTTTTGCCAAGGCGCAGGAATATCTGAAGCCGGACGTGATCTTCGCGTCGAACACCTCGACGCTGCCGATCACCTCGCTTGCGGAAGCCTTCAAGGACCAGGGCAAGTTCGTCGGCATCCACTTCTTCTCGCCGGTCGAGAAGATGATGCTGGTCGAGATCATCCTCGGCAAGAACACCGGTGATGTCGCGCTCGCGACCGCGCTCGACTATGTCCGGCAGATCGGCAAGACGCCGATCGTGGTCAACGACAGCCGTGGCTTCTTCGCCAACCGCTGCGTCGGCCGCTACGTCGCCGAAGGCAACGAGATGTTCCTGGAAGGCGTGCCGCCGGCGATGATCGAGAACTGCGCCAAGATGGCCGGCATGCCGGTTGGTCCGCTTTCGCTGTCGGACGAAGTCGCGCTCGACCTCGGCCTCAAGATCATGAAGGCGACGGAAGCCGATCTCGGTCCCAACGCCATCAACCCCGATCAGAAGAAGCTGATGGTGGAGATGGTCGAGAAGCAGGGCCGACTCGGCCGCAAGAACAGCAAGGGCTTCTACGACTACCCCGAGAAGGGCAAGGGGCAGAAGAGCCTGTGGCCGGGCCTCTCGGCCTTGCAGCCGAAGCAGCTCGACCCCGACACGCTCGACGTCGAGGAGCTGAAGCAGCGCTTCCTGGTGGTGCAGGCGGTCGAAGCCGCGCGCACGGTGGAGGATCGTGTCATCACCGATCCGCGCGAAGCGGATGTCGGCTCGATCCTCGGCTTCGGCTTCGCGCCGTTCACCGGCGGCACGCTGTCCTACATCGACTTCATGGGCACGAAGAAGTTCGTCGAGCTCTGCCACAAGCTGGAAGCGAAATACGGCTCGCGCTTCACGCCGCCGAAGCTGCTCGAGGAGATGGCCGCGAAGGGCGAAACCTTCTACGGCCGCTTCGCGCCGAAGAAGGCGGCCGCCTGATCACCCAAAGGTCATTTGAGAAGAAAAGGCCGGATCATCGATCCGGCCTTTTTGTTTGGGGCGTCGTCATCACGGTTGCGTCAGGAGGTTCCCGATCTGTGGAACCGGTCACAGAATTCGCGTAGGAACCGTGCCAGAGTCCCGCTGCCCCGTGGTGTCGCGCAATTGTCATAGGCGCGCCAAAGCGGCGCCGTTCTTTTGCTCGGCCCTGGCACTAGTCTTGCTCCGGGTCAGGGTCATGAACCCGGTTGGGACGCTTGCCGATCCATCGGCAAGTTGAAGACGAAATAAGAAAGTGTCCTTGATGAACTCTTTGGTGCTGCGGAAGACCGCGCTTGGCCGCGATCTCACCGCCAAATACGCTGTTGCTCCCGCGAATGGCCGTCTGTCGCCGCAACAGAAGCCGGCGCGCCTGCGCCGCAAGGGCCCGGTGCTTTGGGCAGCCCTGGCGTTACTTGTGCTGGCGGCGGATTTTCTGCTCGGGTGTCTCGCCTGGCTCGCCGTCGATTTCGTCGTGGGATGAGACGTTGCGCGCGTGCAGCACATAGGCTGCCGCGAGATAGGCGAGCTGGCAGACGGCAAGACAGATGGCAATGACGATCACGCCCGCCATCATCCCGAACTCGTAAGCGCGCAGAATTATCGCCGAGAAAACTGCGATGAGTGGCGAGATCACGACCAGCGCCCAGATCTTGTAGACGTAACCTGTCGCTATTCCCACCAGCGCACTTGCGACGATCAGGACGAAGGCAATCGTCAAATTCAGCTCCGATGAGAGTCCAAATAATCCTCAACAATTCCGCCAAGCTCGCCCGCTTTGCGGGTGCTGACAAGACAGCACTACTTACATTTGGCGAACAGTAGTTCATAAGTCTAATTAAGGTACGATGATCCGGCGAAATGGGTTCGCCCCCGCGCCGCCGGGCAGCAAATAAAGAAAGGCCGGATCGTCGGTCCGGCCTTTCGCTTTTTGCGTCATGCGAGCGCCTACTTCGTCTGCGCAAGCCCTTCCTTCCTCAGCGCCTCCTGCACCTGCGGCCGCGCCGCGACGCGCGTCTTGTAGGCGGTGAGGTTGGGCATCGCCGAAAGGTCGAACTTCATCCGGTCGCCCCAGGTCAGCATCGTGAAGAGATAGCCGTCGGCAACCGTGAACTGCTTGCCCATCAGGTAGTCGCGGCCGGCGAGCTGGCTGTCGATGTATTTCAGCTTGCCCATGACGCGGTCCTTGAAGAAGGCCTTGGCCTCGTCGTTCAGCGCCGGCGCAAACAGCGGACCGAAGCTCTTGTGCACCTCCGAGGTGAGGAAGTTCAGCCATTCGAGCAGCTTGTAGCGCTCGGCGCTGCCGTGGGCCGGCGCCAGCGCCTTGGCAGAAGCCTGATCGGCGATCATCTGGACAATCACCGGCCCTTCGGTCACGATCTCACCGCTGTCGAGCCCCAGCGCAGGGACCTGCCCCTTGGGGTTCAGCTTCAGATAATCCTCACCGTTTTCGAGCTTCTTGGCCCGGATATCGACCTTGACCAGCTCGTAGGGCAGGCCGGCTTCCAGGAGCGCGATGTGGGGGGACAGGGAGCAGGCCCCGGGCGAGTAATAGAGTTTCATGGAATTTCCTCCTCTTGACGCTTGGTTGCGGCGAAGGAACGCCTACATGCAGGTGCATGTAATAGTCAAGATTGATGCAGGTGCATCGAGTGGGGTAAGAGACGGGCGACGAGTTTGAGTGGGACCATGAAACGCAAACCATCGACCGAGGCAACCGCCGCCTGGATCCGCCTGATGCGGGTGCAGAGCCGCGTGCTCGACTGCGTCGAGCAGGACCTGAAGAAAGCGGGGTTCCCGCCGCTGGCCTGGTATGACGCGCTGCTCGAGCTGTCCCGCGCGCCCTCCGGCGAGTTGCGGCCGGTTGAGCTCGAACGACAGATGCTGATCCCGCAATACTCCACCTCGCGCCTGATCGACCGCCTGGTCGATGAGGGACTCGCCTCGCGGCGCGAATGCAAGATCGACAAGCGCGGACAGTTCGTCGAGATCACGGAAGCCGGCCGCGACTTGCAGAAGCGGATGTGGAGTGCCTATTCCGCTGCGATCGAGAAATATGTCGGCTCGAAACTGTCCGATGCCGATGCCGTCAAGCTCAGCGGCCTGCTTGACCGGCTGGGCTGCTCGTGCGGCGAGATGAAGCTTCCGCCCGCCGCCAACGTCAACGAAAGCACGCCGCCGCGATGATCGCGCGGCAAATAGCACGTCTGCGCGCCCGGTGGGGTTCGCGGACCATCCCGTCACCCCGCGCATTCCGTCGAAGCGCTTTTGATTAGAGTTTGATATGGCGCGAGACCAGATCGATATGACGCCGTTGCAGTCGCGCGACGAGCTCGTTGCGTGGTTCGAGGAAGGCTGCAAGGACCCGTCCGAATTCCGCATGGGCACCGAGCACGAGAAGACGCCGTTCACGCTCGAAGGGCACCGCCCGGTGCCTTACGAAGGTGCGCGCGGCATCGGCGCGCTGCTCGAGGGCATGAAGCTCCTGCTCGGCTGGGAGCCGATCATGGAGAGGGGCAACATCATCGGCCTCTACGACGTCACCGGCGGCGGCGCGATCTCGCTCGAGCCGGGCGGGCAGTTCGAGCTTTCCGGCGCGCCGGTCGAGAACGTGCACCAGACCCAGAGCGAGCTGATGGCGCATCTGGCGCAGGTGCGCGAGATCGCAACGCCGCTCGGCATCGGCTTCCTCGGGCTCGGCATGACGCCGTCCTGGTCGCGCGCCGACGTCCCGGTGATGCCCAAGGGCCGCTACAAGATCATGACCAACTACATGCCGAAGGTCGGCCAGTACGGCCTCGACATGATGTACCGGACCTGCACGGTGCAGACCAATCTCGACTTCTCCTCCGAAGCCGACATGGTCAAGAAACTGCGCGTGTCGCTCGCGCTCCAGCCGGTCGCAACCGCCTTGTTCGCGAACTCGCCGTTCACCGAAGGCAAGCCGAACGGCTTCCTCTCCTTCCGCTCCGAGATCTGGCGCGACACGGACAATGCGCGCGCGGGCATGATGCCCTGGGCGTTCGAGGACGGCATGGGTTTTGAGCGCTATGTCGACTACGCGCTCGACGTGCCCATGTATTTCGTCAAGCGCGGCGAAGACTACATCGACGTCTCGGGCTCCTCGTTCCGCGCCTTCTTCGACGGCCGCAACAACAATCTCCCCGGCGAGCGGCCGACATTGTCGGACTGGGCCAACCATCTCTCGACGATCTTCCCGGAAGTGCGGCTGAAGCGCTATCTCGAGATGCGCGGCTCCGACGGCGGACCGTGGGGCCGCCTGCCGGCGCTGCCGGCGTTCTGGGTCGGGCTGCTCTATGACGATGTGTCGCTCGATGCCGCCTGGGACATGGTGAAGCACTGGAGCGCGCATGAGCGCCAGGCCCTGCGCGACGACGTGCCGCGCTTCGGCTTCAAGGCGCGGATCAAGGACCGCTATCTGTTCGAGATCGCCAAGGAATGCCTCGTTCTGGCACGTTCCGGCCTGCGCCGGCGCGGCCGGATCGACCAGCTCGGCCGCGACGAGACGCGGCATCTGGAGCCGCTCGACCGCATTATCGATTCCGGCCGCACGCCGGCCGAGGAAATGCTGGAGAAGTTCAACGGCCCCTGGAAGGGCTCCGTGGAACCGGCCTACGCGGAATACGCGTTCTAGCTGCGCGGAGTACGCGCTCTAGACCGACAGGCCGACGACCAGGACTTGAGCCGTTCATCGCCCATACAGGTTTGCGGCGATCAAATGACCGGCTGAAAAAACCTGAGCGTCGTCAATAACTCGAAAGCTGTTCCGATGGGGAAGGGCCGCCTGTCCGTCATGGCAAGGGTCTCGGCAAGCGTCGTGGCATGCGCCACGCTGCTTTCGCTCGTGGTTGCGAGCTGGCCTGCGCGCGCCCAGACGGCATTCGACCGGCCCGGCGGCGACTATTTCAGCACGCCGGTCACATCAGGCGACCCCGAGGATTGCGCGCTGCTGTGCGAGCGTGATCGCCGTTGCCGCTCCTGGAGCTTCTCCTATCCCGACGTCGACGGCGCCGCAGCGGTGTGCTGGCTCAAGAACACGGTGCCGGCGCGCGTGCCGGGCAGTTGCTGCATCTCCGGCGTCCGCGGTGCCGGCGTGATCGAGCCGCGCGTCGAAGGCGTGGAGACCTCGATCGACCGTCCCGGTGGCGATTTGCGCAATTTCGAGCTCAAGGACGGTGAAGGCGAGGAGGCCTGCAAGGCCGCTTGCACCGCCGACAACAAGTGCCGCGCCTTCACCTATGCCCGCCCCGGCTACACCGGCCGCGAGGCGCGCTGCTTCCTGAAAAAGGAAATCAAGCCGCCGCGCCGCAAGGCGGGGTTCACGTCGGGCGTGGTGCGGTAGGATTTAGCTATCGTCGTACACATGGTCGTCATGCCCGGACTTGTCCCGGGCATCCACGTCGTTCCTCAATCGCGGCTGCGCGTGGATGGCCGGGTCAAGCCCGGCCATGACGTGGAGAGACATCTCACTCCGCCGCAATTACCGTGAGCTCCGGCCACAGCGCCTTCCATCGCGCTGCCTTCGCCGCGTAACTCGTCGCTGAAAAATTCGGGCCTGGATTCGGCCGTGCGATCAGCCCTGCGACATCGTCGAAGCCATGTGGTGCGTAGACCTCGTAGCCGTCGCCTGCGCGCCTGACCCCGACTTGCGTGTTCTGCGTGAGGAAGCGGTCGATGCCGTCCGTCGAGCACGTCAGGGGTGGATAGGGCAGGCCGTGCTTGCCCGGATACCACAGATGCACGCGCGCCTGGTTGCGCGTCTCGACCTTGGCGCCGAGATGACCGAGCCGCGCATGCACGTCCCGGATCATCGCATCCTCCGCCTCCCATGAGGTCTCGGCATCGAAATAGAACACGTCGTAATCGGCAATGCCGTGATCGAGCGGGCGGCCGGTGAGCGCGTTCCACGCCGTCTGCACCAGGCATCCCGACACCAGCCATGCGTCGGGCAACGCAAGCCTGGCGAGTTCGTCGATGATCGTAACGTTGACCGGATTTCTCAGCGCGAGCGCAAGGAATTCATCACGGTTCATCGTGAGGTGTGGGGACTTCCGCTCAATGCACCGCGGTGAAGAACCGCGCCAGGCGGAAACCGGACAGCCAGGTCCACACCGGCTGGCCGCGCATGCCGAGATCCCAGGAGCCGAGCACGGCATCCGCACGTCCGACCAGATTGTCGATCGGCAGCATGCCGACGCCGCCGGAGCGCAGCGGCACGCGGCTGTCGGCGGAGTTGTCGCGGTTATCGCCGAGCACGAAGAGATGCCCACGCGGCACCGTCACCTCAGGCGTGTTGTCGAGCGGGCCATTGTCGCGCATCTTGAAGATCAGGTGCGAGACGCCGTTCGGCAGCGTCTCGACGTAGCGGTAGGCGGGCTCGCTGCCGCCATTGTCGTCCTCGGCGGCGCCGACGCCGTCGGGCTTGAGCTCGGCGGGCCGGTCGTTGATGAAGAGCTGGCCCTGCCGTATCTGGATGCGGTCGCCGGGCAGACCCACGACACGCTTGACCCAGGCCTGCGAGCGATCGCCGGGCCAGCGGAACACGACGACGTCGCCCTGCTTCGGCGTCTCCGCGAACACGCGGCCGCTCTCGGGCAGGTTGATCTGGATCGGCAGCGACGAGGTGCCGTAGCCATAGGGGAATTTCGAGGCGAGCAGGGCGTCGCCGATCAGCAGCGTCGGCTCCATCGAGCCCGACGGCACGTAGAACGGCTCGGCGAGCGCGCCCTTGGCGATGAACACCGCGACGACGATGCCGGCGAGTTGCACCAGTTGCCCGCCCCAGCCGCTGCTCTTCCGCTTGGTGGCGGTCGCAGTCACCTTCTCAACACTCATGCGCCCGTTCCACCCACCGTAATGCGTTCCATCAGAAGCGACGGCTGGCCGACGCCAACCGGCACGCCCTGGCCGTTCTTGCCGCAGGTGCCGATGCCGGTATCGAGCGCGAGATCGTTGCCGATCATGCGGATGCGATGCAGGTCGGTCGGCCCGTTGCCGATCAGCATGGCGCCCTTCAGCGGGGCGCCGATCTTGCCGTTCTCGATCTTGTAGGCCTCGGTGCACTGGAACACGTATTTGCCCGAGGTGATGTCGACCTGGCCGCCGCCGAAATTCGCGGCGAAGACGCCGTTCTTCACCGACGCCAGGATCTCGGCCGGATCGCGATCACCCGCGAGCATGTAAGTGTTGGTCATGCGCGGCATCGGCACATGGGCATAGCCCTGGCGGCGGCCGTTGCCGGTCGGCTTCATGTTCATCAGGCGCGCGTTCTGACGGTCCTGCATGTAGCCGACCAGGATGCCGTCCTCGATCAGCACGGTGCGGTTGGTCGGCGTGCCCTCGTCGTCGATCGACAGCGAGCCGCGGCGCGAGGCAATGGTGCCGTCGTCGACCACAGTGACGCCCTTGGCCGCGACCTGCTGGCCCATCAGCCCGGCGAACGCCGAGGTCTTCTTGCGATTGAAGTCGCCTTCGAGGCCGTGGCCGACCGCTTCATGCAGCATCACGCCGGGCCAGCCGGCGCCGAGCACGACGTCCATCTCGCCGGCAGGGGCGGGAACGGACTCCAGATTGACCAGCGCCTCGCGCAGCGCGCCGTCGGCGGCGTCGCGCCAGTTCTTGCTCTCGATGAATTCGGCATAGCCGGCGCGGCCGCCATAGCCCTTGCTGCCGCTCTCCTGGCGGTCGCCCTGGCCGGCGACGACGGAGATGTTGACGCGCACCAGCGGGCGGATGTCGCGATAGCTCTCGCCGTCGGGCCGCAGGATCTCGACGACCTGCCAGGTCGCGCCCAGGCTGACGCTGACCTGCCGCACCCGCGGATCCTTGTCGCGCAGATAGGCGTCGATCTCGGCGAGCAGCTTGACCTTGGTCTCGAAGCCCGGCGCGTCCAGCGGATTGTCGTCGCCATAGAGCCGCACATTGGTGTGCGGAGGTGGCGCCGCGAAGCTGCCCGAATAGCCGCCACGCACGGCGGCAACCGCATCAGCGGCGCGAATCAGCGCCGGCAGCGAGACGTCGGAGGAGTGGGCATAGCCGACGGCGTCGTCCTTGACCGCGCGCAGGCCAAAACCCTGCGAGGTGTCGTAGGTTGCCTGCTTCAGCCGCCCATTGTCGAACATCAGCGCTTCGGTCTGGCTGTACTCCAGGAACAGCTCGCCGTCGTCGGCGCCGACAAGCCCGCGCGCGACCTCGTGGCGAACCTGGTCGCGGTCGAGATTGGCGCGGTCGAGCAGGGAGCTTGTGGCGGGATTGGTCATGTGTCCGTCCATTATCTGGAGATGTGGGGCAAGATAATGGTTTCGGAGCGGTTCCGCGAGAGGGCCAGGCGTCACATTACGGAAACGATAGGTACGCCAAGGATGTTGTCGAACACGTTGGCCGCGAGCAGCAATCCATCACCGTGACCCTGAGGTGGCCGCTTCCTCAGCGGCCCTGGAAGGGCGACGGGAATGACGACAGGTTGTTCGAGAAAGCCCTACGGCAGCTTGTCATAACCCTCGCCGAGCCCGTTCAGGCTGAGCGGGAAGCCGATGCCTTCTTCCGGCGTCTCGAAGATGATGAAGGTGGCGGTCTTGGCGGTGCGGAGCTGGCCGAGCAGCTTGTCGTCCATGACGACCTCGGCGACGCAGCCATTGGGCAGGCAGCGCACGAAGCCGGCGCGGCCGACGTCCTGGTTGTCGAGCTTCAGCCCGAGGCCGGAGGGCAGCAGCACGCCGAGGGGCGCGACCACGCGCATCAGGCGGCTCTTCTGGTCGGCGGTCTTGAGCACGATCACGGTCAGGCCGGCATTGGAGCGGTCTTCGGCCACCACGCTCTGGATCAGGGCGCATTGCTCGGTCTGGGCACCCGGCGGGGTGTCGCAGCGGATCTGCCAGTCGCCATGGACGGAGCGCACCGCGCCCTGCGCATGGGCGAGGCTGGGTAAAGCAAGGAGAAGGGCGGCGGCCAGAAGGCCGATCAGCGCGCTGAGGCTGTTATCCGGCCTTGCCATGCATCTCGAATGCCCCATCGGGGTCGGTCCCTCTGCTCGCTTGGGTCGCTTGCGCGGGTGGACTGATACGGAAATGACGGCGTCTTGAAGGCAATTCCCAAGCAAATTCCGCGCCGCCGAGGCCGCCGTCGCCGCCACGAATCAGGTTCCTGTGCGGCCGTTCGCCAGTGCCTACAACGGGCAATTCCGCTGTCAAGCCACAGCATCCCGGGAAACGGTATTTTTGTCTGATGTTACTAGGAAATATCTTGCGGGTGATCGCTGGCAGATGGGGCTCAAGACTGCATTGCGATAGATCAAGAATTATGGTTTGAGAAGCTTGATTTCGGCGTTCTAGCGATCTGGCCCCAATTCCTCTTAGAGGTATTCTTGAGTGGCGGTTTGTCAGACGGACGGATCGAATAAGCGTTTCCCGAAAATAGGGGAACGCACTTGGGGTGATTTCGTAAGGGGAGCGCGAACGGCATGAGGATGTCGATGGGCCGGGTAGGCCGGCATTTGCTGGGATTGGCCGTAGCTGGTCTGACACTGGCGACGGGCGGCGCGGCATTTGCCGAGCTTGGGCAGCCGGCGCCGTGGGAGTGGACGCTCCAGCAGTCCGGCTCGCCGGTGATGGACAATATCGTCTGGTTCCACAACTTCCTGTTCGTGCTCATCACGCTGATTACGCTGTTCGTTCTGGCGCTGCTGGTGGTCGTGGTCATCAAGTTCAATGCGAAGGCCAATCCGGTGCCGTCGCGGACCACCCACAACACGCTGATCGAGGTGGCCTGGACGCTGGTTCCGGTGCTGATCCTGGTCGGCATCGCGGTGCCGTCGTTCCGCCTGCTGTTCCTGGAGCTCGACGTGCCGAAGGCGGACCTGACCATCAAGGCGACCGGCAAGCAGTGGTACTGGTCCTACGCCTATCCTGATAACGGCAAGTTCGAGTTCGACTCGCTGATGGCCCAGGACAAGCAGCCCCGCCTGCTCGGCGTCGACAACGAGATGGTGGTGCCCGTCAACAAGGTGATTCGTGTCCAGGTGACCGGCGCGGACGTCATCCACGCCTTCGCGCTGCCGGCTTTCGGCGTCAAGATCGACGCCATTCCGGGGCGGCTGAACGAGACCTGGTTCAAGGCCACCAAGACCGGCATGTTCTACGGCCAGTGCTCGGAGCTCTGCGGCAAGGATCACGCCTTCATGCCGATCGCGATTCGCGTCGTGGAAGACAAGGAGTTCGCCTCCTGGATCGAAACGGCGAAGAAGAAATATGCGAGCGGCGGCACCAGCACCTACGCCTCCGCGGCCGGCCCGACGCAGTGAGCGCCGGGCGAGGCTCGAGGGGACTGAAAGCGACATAAAGGGCGGGACCGCATAAGGTCCGCATGGGACGCAAGGCAGGATTTGAAAATGGCAACGAGCGCAGCGGCACACGGCGATCACGCGCAAGACCACGGACATGACGAGCACGCCCATCCGACCGGATGGCGGCGCTACGTCTATTCGACCAACCACAAGGACATCGGCACGATGTACCTGATCTTCGCGGTCATCGCCGGCGTGATCGGTGCCGCGATGTCGGTCGCGATCCGTGCCGAGCTGATGTATCCGGGCGTGCAGATCTTCCACGAGACGCACACCTACAATGTGTTCGTGACCTCCCACGGCCTGATCATGATCTTCTTCATGGTCATGCCCGCAATGATCGGCGGTTTCGGCAACTGGTTCGTGCCGCTGATGATCGGCGCGCCCGACATGGCGTTCCCGCGCATGAACAACATCTCGTTCTGGCTGCTGCCGGCCTCGTTCGGGCTGCTGCTGATGTCGACCTTCGTCGAGGGCGAGCCGGGCGCCAACGGCGTCGGCGCCGGCTGGACCATGTATGTGCCGCTGTCGAGCTCCGGCCATCCGGGCCCGGCCGTCGACTTCGCGATCCTGTCGCTCCATCTGGCGGGCGCCTCGTCGATCCTCGGCGCCATCAACTTCATCACCACGATCTTCAACATGCGCGCGCCGGGCATGACTCTGCACAAGATGCCGCTGTTCGTGTGGTCGATCCTGGTGACGGTGTTCCTGCTGCTGTTGTCGCTGCCGGTGCTCGCCGGTGCGATCACCATGCTGCTCACCGACCGCAATTTCGGCACGACCTTCTTCGCGCCCGACGGCGGCGGCGACCCCGTGCTGTTCCAGCACCTGTTCTGGTTCTTCGGCCATCCCGAGGTGTACATCCTGATCCTGCCCGGCTTCGGCATGATCAGCCAGATCGTCTCCACCTTCTCGCGCAAGCCCGTGTTCGGCTATCTCGGCATGGCCTACGCCATGGTCGCGATCGGCGGCATCGGCTTCGTGGTGTGGGCGCATCACATGTACACGGTCGGCATGTCGTCGGCGACGCAGGCCTATTTCGTCGCGGCGACGATGGTGATCGCGGTTCCGACCGGCGTGAAGATCTTCTCCTGGATCGCCACGATGTGGGGCGGCTCGATCGAATTCCGCGCCCCGATGATCTGGGCGGTCGGCTTCATCTTCCTGTTTACGGTCGGCGGCGTCACCGGCGTCGTGCTGGCGAACGCCGGCGTCGACCGCGTGCTCCAGGAGACCTACTACGTCGTCGCGCACTTCCACTACGTGCTGTCGCTCGGTGCGGTGTTCGCGATCTTCGCCGGCTGGTACTACTGGTTCCCGAAGATGACGGGCTACATGTACAACGAGACGCTGGCCAAGGCGCACTTCTGGGTCACCTTCATCGGCGTCAACCTGGTGTTCTTCCCGCAGCACTTCCTCGGCCTGTCGGGCATGCCGCGCCGCTACGTCGACTATCCCGATGCGTTCGCGGGCTGGAATCTGGTCTCGTCGGTCGGCTCCTACATTTCCGGCTTCGGCGTGCTGATCTTCCTCTACTGCGTGATCGACGCCTTCGCGAAAAAGGTGCCGGCTGGTGACAATCCGTGGGGTGCGGGTGCGACCACGCTGGAATGGACGCTGCCCTCGCCGCCGCCCTTCCATCAGTTCGAAGTGCTGCCCCGCGTGCAGTAAGCGATCGCCCGCGGCGCCCGTGTCGGGCGCCGCGGCTCCATAACGAAGCGAGTTGATTTAGTGTCCGTCCTCGACCACAACGCCGTCGACATCAATCCCCGCATCTCCGAAGCGGGGGTGGGCGACTACATTGCGCTGCTCAAGCCGCGGGTGATGTCGCTGGTGATCTTCACCGCGCTGGTCGGAATGGCGATGGCGCCCGGGCATTTCCACCCGGTGCTTGCGATCACCTCGCTGCTCTGCATCGCGGTCGGCGCCGGCGCCTCCGGGGCGCTCAACATGGCGCTCGAAGGCGACATCGACGCCAAGATGTCGCGCACGGCGAACCGGCCGATTCCGCGTGGCCGCATCACCCGTCCCGAGGCGATGACATTCGGCATGACGCTCGCCTTCTTCTCGGTGATGACGCTCGGCATCCTCGTCAACTGGATCGCGGGTGCGCTGCTCGCCTTCACCATCTTCTTCTACGTCGTGATCTACACGATGTGGCTGAAGCGCTGGACCGCGCAGAACATCGTGATCGGCGGCGCCGCCGGCGCGTTGCCGCCGGTGGTGGCCTGGGCCGCGGTCACAGGCACGGTCGACGTCGAGCCGCTGCTTCTCTTCGCCATCATCTTCTTCTGGACCCCGCCGCATTTCTGGGCGCTGGCGCTGTTCCGCTCGGACGATTACGCCCGCGCCGGCATTCCGATGCTGCCCAACGTCGCCGGTCCCGATGCGACGCGCCTCCAGATCCTGCTCTACACCATCGTGCTGATCGCGGTGGCCGCCGCGCCCTGGGCGCTCGGCTATTTCGACGCCGTTTACGGCGTCGTCTCGCTGATCCTCGGCGCCGGCATGCTGGTGCTCGCGATCAACGTCTATATGCGCCGCGAGCGCAGCCAATCGCTGCGCGCCACGCGAAAACTGTTTGCCTTCTCCATCCTTTATCTGTTCGCGCTGTTCGCGACCCTGCTGGCAGAGGTCGTGTTCCGGGCGCTTGCTCCGATGGCAGGGGGCGCATGATCGCGGGAATGGTGGACAAACCTGAGCCAGATGGAATCGTCCTCACCGAGGCGCAGAAGAAGAGCCGTCGTCAGCGCTCGATCGCAATCGCGCTCGCGCTCGGCGTGCTCGTGGTGCTGTTCTTCGCCGTCACCATGGTCAAGGGACCGGCAGTTCTAGTCCGGCCGATGTAGGGAAGATGGATCACGAGCCGACCATATCGCGGGAGCAGAGCCGGGCGGCCACCAAAGGCCGTTCCAGTGGGCTTGGCCGTGACGTGCTGGTCGCCTCGATCTGCGGCGGCGTGGTGGCGCTGATGGTCGGCGCCTCCTACGCGGCGGTGCCGTTCTACAACTGGTTCTGCCGCGCCACCGGCTTCAACGGCACGACCCAGGTCGCGACCTCCTCGCCGGCCACGGGCCCGATCGCGCGGAAGATCGCGGTGCGCTTCGATTCCAACGTCGCGCCCGGCCTGCCCTGGAAGTTTGAGCCGGAGCAGAGCGAGATCGAGGTCAATATCGGCCAGGTCACGACCGTCTTCTACACCGTGACCAACCAGGCCGCGCGCACCACCGCCGGCCAGGCCGCCTACAACGTCGCGCCGCTGACGGTCGGGTCCTACTTCCAGAAGATCAACTGCTTCTGCTTCACCGAGCAGACCATGGCGCCCGGCGAGAAGCGCGAGATGCCGGTCGTGTTCTACGTCGATCCGTCGATCGCCGACGACCACGAGAACGACGGGCTCAACACGATCACGCTGTCCTACACGTTCTACCCGGTGAAGGATCCGGTGGTGAAGCCGCTCGCGTCCGGCGAAGACGACAAACGCAAGGGAAATCTCTGACCGCCGGGCTTCGGGCTCGCGAGGCTGGAAACAAGGGGATAAGTGCCGGACAGGCACGGGATTGAGGAGAGAGAGACCGCAAATGGCAACGGCGCACACCAAGCATCACGACTATCACCTGGTCGATCCCTCTCCCTGGCCGGCCGTCGGTTCGCTCTCGGCCTTCATCATGGCGGTTGGCGCGATCGCCTGGATGCATCACATGTTCTCCGCCGCGCCGATCGTGTTCGGCGTCGGCACCGTCGGCGTGCTCTACACCATGGCGAGCTGGTGGGGCGACGTGATCAAGGAAGCCCAGTACAAGGGCGACCACACCCGCGTCGTGCAGCTCCATCATCGCTACGGCATGATCCTGTTCATCGCCTCCGAGGTGATGTTCTTCGTCGCCTGGTTCTGGGCCTATTTCAACGCGGCGCTGTTCCCGGCCGACGCTGTCCACGCCACCCGCGATGCGGTGTTCGGCTGCGGCCTCGGCACCCAGGCCGGCGCCTGCGCAGTCCCCGGCACCTGGCCGCCGAAGGGCATCGAGACCTTCGATCCCTGGCACCTGCCGCTCCTGAACACGCTGATCCTGCTCACGTCGGGCACCACGGTGACCTGGGCGCACCATGCGCTGCTCGAGAACGATCGCCAGGGCCTCAAATACGGCCTGATCCTCACCGTCGTGCTCGGCGCGCTGTTCACCTGCGTGCAGGCCTATGAGTACAGCCACGCGGCGTTCTCCTTCGCCGGCAACGTCTATGGCGCGACCTTCTTCATGGCGACCGGTTTCCACGGCTTCCACGTGCTGGTCGGCACCATCTTCCTGCTGGTCTGCCTGTTCCGCGCCTATGCCGGCCACTTCACGCCGAAGCAGCATCTCGGCTTCGAGTTCGCCGCCTGGTACTGGCATTTCGTCGACGTGGTCTGGCTGTTCCTGTTCCTCTGCATCTATGTCTGGGGACACGGCGCCGAGACCATGGCCCACGGCGCGCACTGAGCAGCTTTGGATCGATCAGAAAGGGCGGCCGCACGGCCGCCCTTTCGCTTTTGGGCCGCCGGAAGTTTCGGCGGAAACTGTGATAGGGTCCGCCATCATGAACGACACCACCGGTCCATCCGAGTCCGCAACCACCGTCCTGCAAAGCACGATGCGCGGGCTGGCCTGCAAATGTCCGCGCTGCGGCAAGGGCAAGCTCTATGCGGGCTTCCTGACGCTCGCACCTAGCTGCGAGCGCTGCGGTCTCGACTACGCTTTCATCGACACCGGCGATGGTCCGGCGATCTTCATCATCATGCTGGCCGGAGGGATCGTCGTTGCGTGCGCGCTGATCGTCGAGGTCAAGTACCAGCCGCCGTACTGGCTGCATGCCGTGCTGTGGCTGCCGCTGATCCTCGCCACCACGCTGCTGCCGCTACGCGCGATGAAGTCGCTGCTGATCGCACTGCAATTCCACCACAAGGCAGCTCCGGGCCGGCTGGTCGACCGCGCGAAATGAACGAGACTGCGCGCAAGCCTCGCGTGGCCGGCTTTGCGCTGTTCACGCTTCTCCTGACGGCCGCCTTCGTCGCCCTCGGCGTCTGGCAATTGCAGCGCCGGACCGCCAAGCACGAGCTGATCGCAGCCCTCACCGAGCGTCTGGCGGCGGCACCCATCGCGCTGCCGCCGCCCGCGCAATGGGCTGCGCTGAATCCCGCGCGCGACGAATTCCGCCGTGTCAGCTTCGCCGCGACCTATGCCGCCTCGCCCGATGCGATGGTCTATTCGTCCGGCTCGGCCGTGCGCAAGGACGCCTCCGGTCCCGGCACCTGGGCCTTCCTGCCGGCGCGTCTTCCGAGCGGCGAGATGGTCGTGATCGATGCCGGCTTCGTCGAGAACACGATGCAGGATCGCGGCGTCGAGGATCGCGCGGTGAAGAAGCTCGTGACCGGGCAGCCGGTCGCGCTCACCGGCTATCTGCGCTTTCCCGAACCGCCGGGCTGGCTGACGCCGGCAGAGAATCGCGACAAGCGGCTCTGGTTCGTGCGCGATCATGTGGCGATCGCGCGCGCGCTCGGCTGGGGCGCGGTTGCACCGTTCTACATCGACCTGGAACAGCCGGCGCCCGAGAATGGCATCCCGCGTCCGGGTCCGCTCGACGTGCATCTGAAGGACGATCACCTTCAATACGCCATCACCTGGTTCGCGCTCGCAGGCGCGGTGCTGATCGCATTCGGCGTCTGGGTGAGGGGACGTCGGCCGGGTTGAATTTTCCGTAGGTTCCCGGAAGGAACCCGGTATCACCCGGGGTTTACCATTCACCGCGCATTCACGAGTGTGGTCCTAAGCCGCATTCAAATTTTCGCGGCAGACAGGATTGCGGCGTGAGCGATATCGATCAGATGGGAATTGTCGTCGATTGGGTGGATGCCTGCCGGAAGGGCGACCTCGCGACGCTGCTCGACCTCTATACCGACGACGCCCAGCTCGAATGCACGTGCAACGGCACGCAGCGTTATCGCGGCCGAGGCGAGCTCGAAACCTACTGGGGGCCGCGGCTCAGCGCATTCTCGTCGGCCGGCTTCGGTCTCGAGGAGATCCATCCCGTGCCTGATGGCGTCGATCTCGAATATTCCGTCGCAGGCTCGCTGCGCATTTACGCCTCGTTTCGATTCAGTGCGGAAGGCAAGATCTACAGCACGCTGTGCGCGCCGGCGCGACAGAGCGCGCATCACGGCTGCGCGTGCTAGAGCCATTTCCGTTCCGATTGAGTCGGAACGGGGCTCTGGATTCTCGTTCGACGCGTTTTCCCGACGCGAGCCGGTATCCAGGTCGCTCGAAAACGCTCTAGCTTTGCGCCGGCTCGTCTCGCGTCGTCTTCACGGGCAGACGGCAACGCACATAGGTTCTTTCATCCGCGCGCAGCAATGACAGCGATCCGCTGAGCGCGCGCACGCGCTCATGCATGCCGGTCAAGCCCCGGCCGAAGACGTTGCCTTCGGGAAATCCCCCGCCGTCGTCGGAGATCTCGATCACGAGCGTCTCAGCGGCGAGGATCGCCTGCACATGGGCATTGCGTGCTGCGGCATGGCGCAGCACGTTGGTCAGCGCCTCCTGGATGACGCGATAGACGGTCTGGGCCAGCGGCCCGTCGATCCCGTTGAGATCAGGATCGACCGTGGCGGTCAGGCCGATATGCGGGGCCTGCTTGCGAAAGTTCCGGAGCAGCGTCTGCACGCTGGTCTCCAGCCCCAATTCCTCGATATAGAGCGGCCGCAGCCGGTCGAGGATGCGGCGGTTGGTCTGCTGGAGGGCCTCGACCGATTGCAGCACCTCCTGCGCCGAATTGCCGAGATGTCCCACCGGCGGCGAAGCCTCGATCAGTGCGATCGTGCCGGCGCGGATGCTGAACAGCAGCGGGCCGAGCTCGTCATGCAGTTCGCGGGCGAGATCGCGCCGCTCGTCGTCCTGGAGCGAGACCAGGCGGTGCAACAGGTCGCGATTGTCCTGGCTCAATTGCGCGAGCGTTGCAGCCAGCGCATTGGCCTCCTCGCAGCTTTGCCGGATTTCCGGCGGTCCGCCGACCGGGATCGGCACGGTGTAGTCGCCGCGCCGCATCCGCGTGAGCCCTTCGCCGAGATATTGCAGCGGGCGCAGGGCCGATCCCGCGAAGACATAGGCGATGGTGCCGGTGATCGCCATCAGCACGACGACCAGGCTGGTCAGCGCGAGGAAGCCGATCCATTTCTCGAACAGATCGGCCGACAGGTCCGGCAGGAAGACGAGATCGCCGACATGCTTGCCGTCGATCGTCACCGGAGATGTCGCGTCCATGTCCGGGACAGCGAGCAGATCGACGAACCATTGCGGCACGCCATGCGGCTTGCGCAGGCCGTCCATCGGGGAGGAGGATGCGGGACCCGCTTGTGCCGCACGGAATTGGATATCGGAGGAGGTGTCCAAAGAATGGACAAAGGCGTCGAGCGTCTGCCGCGGATTGTCCGAGGCGCGCAGGGTGTTGTTGAGCGCGACGGCAATCGCCCGGGTCGAGCGCCGCCCCGGTTCGTATTCATCGGCCAGTTGGCCCGCCGCGAAGGTCTGGAGCAGCACGCCGCCCATGATCAGCGCGGTGAGCAAGCTCACGCCGAGCGGAAGAAACAGTTGCGTTTTGAAGGAGAGCCGTTGCCACATTAGGTCAATTCTAACGCGTCCCGGCGGATTTCTCTCTTTCCATTTGTTCCCGCGGGTCTATGAGTCGAAAAACAAGAGAGCGCGCGATGCAAGATACTGCCAAGCCGGCGACCAGGGTTCTGATCGTCGACGACCATCCTGTGGTGCTGTCAGGTTGCCGCACCCTTTTCGCATCCGACCATTCGATCCGCATTGACGAGGCGTCGGACGCCAAATCCGGGCATCGCGCCTATATCAGCAAGCGGCCCGACGTCACCGTGATCGACATCAGCCTGCCCGATGTCTCCGGCTTCGAGCTGATGCGGCGGATCCGCAAGGACGATCCCGACGCCAAGATCATCATGTTCAGCATGAACGACGACCCGGCCTTCGTGGTACGGGCGGTCGAGCTGGGGGCGCAGGGCTATGTCTCCAAAGGTGACGATCCCAGGATCCTGCTGAAAGCGGTGCGCAAGGTGGTCGCGGGCGACAATTTCATCTCGCCGCAGCTCGCGGAGGCCGTGACGTTTTCCGGCGCCGCGATCAAGGCCAATCCGGCCTCGCAGATGACGCCACGGGAGCTCGAGATTCTCCGCCTGCTCGGGCGCGGCGACAAGATCGTCGAGGTCGCCGAGGCGCTTGGGATCTCCTACAAGACGGTCGCCAACACCACCTCCCTGCTCAAGCAGAAGTTGGGGGCCAAGAACCATTCCGACCTGATCCGGATTGCGGTGGAAATCGGCATGAACTGACGTCCCGCCAGCGACCGAACCGGCTGCTCCAGGATGCAGCGGTTCGGTCGACGGATCGGCGACTCCGCCGGCCGGGCAATGTGTGGCCGACGGCAGACGCTATCCGCCGACACAATGGACTGCGCCTGCCTTCGTTCCTGTCGCGATCAAGAGATCAGGAAAAAACGGCAACAGCCGATCCCGGCGCCAGCCTAAGGACGGCATGCAGCGCTCATACGCATCGGGAAAAATAGGAACATCCTTCCCGGGTTCGTCGTTTTCGCCCTTGACGATGCCGCGACAGGCAACGAAAGCTTGCGCGACCAGTTTCAGCGGGCAGGCGTCCCGGACGAGCGAGATCGGTCTGCACATATCAACGACAGACCTTCCAAGAGAGGGCTGCGGCATCGCCGCAGCCCTTTTCGTTGGAAAGGGGTGCGGGCGGGAAGCGGTTTCCCGATGCCACAAAACACTTTATGGTGGCCCAAAGCCTCTGGCTGTTAACCAGGAACACCGTGAAATCAAAGGCTTACGGATCGAGCTTCGGCTCGGCCGGCCTTTGGAGGGCAGTTTGACTCGTTATATCTCGACCCGGGGCGAGGCCCCCGAACTCGGCTTCTGCGACGTGATGCTGACCGGGCTTGCCCGCGACGGCGGCCTGTACGTACCGGCCATCTGGCCGCAGCTCTCGGCTGACACGATCGCCGGCTTCTTCGGCCGTCCCTATTGGGAGGTCGCGGTCGACGTGATCCGTCCCTTCGCCGGCGGCGAGATCACGGACGCCGAGCTCGGTCGCATGGCCAACGAGGCCTACGCCACCTTCCGCCATCCCGCGGTGGTGCCGCTGCACCAGATGTCGCCGCACCAGTTCGTGCTGGAGCTGTTCCACGGCCCGACGCTCGCTTTCAAGGACGTGGCGATGCAGCTGATCTCGCGGCTGATGGACCATGTGCTCGCCAAGCGCGGCCAGCGCACCACCATCGTGGTCGCGACCTCCGGCGACACTGGCGGCGCTGCGGTCGAAGCCTTCGCGGGGCTCGAGAACGTCGACCTCATCGTGCTGTTCCCGCACGGCCGCATCTCCGAGGTACAGCGGCGGATGATGACGACGACGGGCGCGGCCAACGTGCATGCGCTCGCCATCGAAGGCACGTTCGACGACTGTCAGGCCCTCGTGAAGGCGATGTTCAACAACCATCGCTTCCGCGATGCGACCTCGCTGTCCGGCGTCAATTCCATCAACTGGGCGCGTATCGTCGCCCAGGTGGTCTATTACTTCACCTCCGCCGTCGCCGTCGGCGCGCCGGCGCGCGCGGTGGACTTCGTCGTGCCGACCGGCAATTTCGGCGACATCTTCGCCGGCTACGTCGCCAAGCGCATGGGCCTGCCGGTGCGCACCCTGCGCATCGCCGCCAACGTCAACGACATCCTTGCCCGCACGCTGAAGACCGGCATCTACGAGGTGCGCGAGGTGCACGCCACGGCGTCGCCGTCGATGGACATCCAGATCTCCTCGAATTTCGAGCGGCTGCTGTTCGAAGCCGGCCGGCGCGATGCGGCCGGTGTGCGCCGTCTCATGGAGTCGCTGAAGCAGTCCGGGCGCTTCGTGCTGCCCGATGCGACGCTGGCCGCGATCCGCGAGGAGTTCGACGCCGGGCGCGCCGACGAGACCGAAACCGCGGCCGCGATCCGCGCCGCCTGGCGCGAGGCGGGCGAGCTGGTCGATCCCCATACTGCGGTCGCGCTCGCGGTCGCCGACCGCGATACCACCGACACCACGGTGCCCAGCATCGTGCTCTCCACCGCGCATCCGGCCAAATTCCCCGACGCGGTCGAGGCGGCCTGCGGCCAGCGGCCGCAATTGCCGGCCTGGCTCGACGGCCTCATGACCAAATCCGAACACATGAAGGTGATGAAGAACGATCAGGGCGAGGTCGAGCGGTTCGTGCTGTCGGTCAGCCGTGCCGCAAAACAGGGAGTTGCCGGATGAGCGTCGAGATTTCCAAGCTTGCGTCCGGCCTCACCGTCGTCACCGACAAGATGCCCCATCTCGAGACTGCGGCGCTCGGGGTCTGGGCCGGCGTCGGTGGACGCGACGAGAAGCCCAACGAGCACGGCATCTCGCATCTGCTGGAGCACATGGCATTCAAGGGCACGACGAAGCGTTCCTCGCGCGAGATCGTCGAGGAGATCGAGGCGGTCGGCGGCGACCTCAATGCCGGCACCTCGACCGAGACCACGTCCTATTATGCGCGGGTGCTGAAGGCCGACGTGCCGCTGGCGCTCGACGTGCTCGCCGACATCCTGGCCAATCCCGCCTTCGAGCCCGACGAGCTGGAGCGCGAGAAGAACGTCATCGTGCAGGAGATCGGGGCCGCGCAGGACACGCCCGACGACGTCGTGTTCGAGCATCTCAACGAGCTCTGCTATCCCGACCAGCCGATGGGCCGCTCGCTGCTCGGCACGGCCAAGACGCTGCGCGCCTTCAACCGCGACATGCTGCGCGGCTATCTGTCGACCCATTATCGCGGGCCCGACATGGTGGTGGCGGCCGCCGGCGCGGTTGATCACAAGCAGGTGGTCGCCGAGGCCGAGAAGCGCTTTGCGAGTTTCGAGGGCACGCCGGGTCCGAAGCCGCAGGCCGCCCAGTTCGGCAAGGGCGGCGCCAAGGTCGTGCATCGCGAGCTCGAGCAGGCGCATCTGACGCTGGCGCTGGAGGGCGTGCCGCAGAACGATCTGTCGCTGTTCTCGCTCCAGGTCTTCACCAACATCCTCGGCGGTGGAATGTCGTCGCGGCTGTTCCAGGAGGTGCGCGAGAAGCGCGGCCTCTGCTACTCGATCTACAGTTTCCACGCGCCCTATACCGATACCGGCTTCTTCGGCCTGTACACCGGTACCGATCCGGCCGACGCGCCGGAGATGATGGAGGTCGTGGTCGACATCATGAATGATTCGGTGGAGACCCTGACCGAGGCCGAGATTGCGCGGGCCAAGGCGCAGATGAAGGCGGGCCTCCTGATGGCGCTGGAGAGCTGCTCGTCCCGTGCCGAGCAGCTCGCCCGCCACGTGCTGGCCTATGGCCGGCCGCAGACGGTGCAGGAGCTGGTGGCCCGGATCGACGCCGTCAGCGTCGAATCGACCCGGGATGCGGCGCGTGCACTGCTTTCGCGCAGCCGGCCTGCGGTTGTCGCATTAGGCAGTGGCAGGGGTCTGGACACGGCGGTGTCTTTTGCGGAAGGATTGACCCGGGCACGTGCCAAGGCGCGGCTGCATTAGGAGCCGCGCATGGGCTGACCCGCCCCGGGAAGCATCACCATGGCCCTCTTTCGCCTGCCATCCAGTGGACCCGCCGCCCTCGCGCCGCGCGGCAACGGGCTTTTGCTGCGCTCACCGCAGATGTCGGATTTCCTGCAGTGGGCTCACTTGCGCGAGTCCAGCCGCGACTACCTCACGCCCTGGGAGCCGATCTGGCCGTCGGACGACCTGACGCGCTCCGGCTTTCGCCGCCGTCTGCGTCGCTATTCCGAGGATATCGCCGCGGACCGCTCCTACCCCTTTTTGATCTTCCGTGAGCTCGACGGCGCCATGGTCGGCGGCATCACGCTCGCCAATGTCCGGCGCGGCATCGTCCAGGCCGGCACCATCGGCTATTGGATCGGCCAGCCCCACGCCCATCGCGGCTACATGACGGCTGCGCTGCGGGTGCTGCTGCCGACGCTGTTCGGCGAGCTCAACCTGCACCGGGTCGAGGCCGCCTGCATCCCGACCAATGCGCCGTCGATCCGGGTGCTGGAGAAGTGCGGCTTCTCCCGGGAGGGGTTGGCGCGCCGCTATCTCTGCATCAACGGGGTCTGGCAGGACCATTTGCTGTTCGGCCTGCTGCACGAGGATTTCCGCGGCTGAGCCAGTCGGTTCGTACGGCCAAAGTCTCTGACGTCCTGCCTTTTTTGCTGCCTTGGGTTCGCCGATTTTGGCGATATAACGCGGCGGGGAAGGCTGGCGATCGGCCGGGTTGTTGTCATGGAGTATGGGCGTTGATGGTGCACGAGCTTCGGTCATCGCGGAATGCGTTGCGGCGGGGGACAGCGGTCGCGCTGGCGTTGTCGGTTGCGTTCGCGTCCGCCTCGCCGGTGGCGGCCCAGTCGTTGAGCGACCGCTTCAAGAGCCTGTTCGGCGGCAAGTCCGACGAGGAGCCGGCCCAGCCCAAGCCGGCGCCTGCGCCAGGCCAGCCTGCGGCCGACGACGATCTCGATTGCCCGCAGGTCACGGTGCGTGCCGGAGCGTCGACCTATGCGGTCGGTGCCACCGGCAAGCCGGCCGTCGGCAATGAGGTCCGCTTCCAGGCCACCATCACCAAGATGGCGCGTGAATGCGTCCGCAGCGGCGGCGACATCACGGCCCGGATCGGCATTCAGGGCCGCCTCATCGCCGGTCCCGCCGGTGCGCCTGCCTCCGTCGATGTGCCCTTGCGCTTCGCCGTGGTGCAGGGCGGCGTCGGCGAGAAGGTGATCGCCTCGAAGGCCTACCGGACCACGGTCGGGATGTCGGAAGGCGGCAGCGTGCCCTTCACCTTCGTCGCCGAGGATCTGTCCTATCCGGTCCCGTCAGCGGCGACCGCCGATTCCTACATCTTCTATGTCGGCTTCGACCCGCAGGCGCTCTCGCCCGAGTCGAAAGCGCGGGGGAAGAAGAAGTAACAAGGGCTCGGTACGTTTTTGAGCGGGCGGTCGTTCCGCAAACTCGTCATGCCCGGGCTTGTCCCGGGCATCCACGTCGCGGCTCTGGGCGGGAAGAACGTGGATGGCCGGGACAGGCCCGGCCATGACGATGAGGAAAGCATCTTGCGCAAACAAAAAAGCCGGCGCTGATCGCGCCGGCTTTTTGATTGATGAGAGCAACCCCCTCAGTTCAGCTTCTGCCGAACCTCGCTGATGCTCTTGGCGAGCAGGTCGTCGGCGACCTGGCCCTTGACCGACTGCGACAGGATCGTGGAGGCGGCCTGGACGGCGGCTTCCGCGGCTGCGGCGCGGACATCGGCCAGCGCCTGGGCCTCGGCGAGCGCGATCTTGCTCTCCGCGGTCTTGGTTCTGCGGACGACGAAGTCTTCCATCTTCGCCTTGGCCTCGGTCGCGATGCGCTCGGCTTCGACCTTGGCGTTGGCGATGATGTCGGCGGCCTCGCGCTCGGCCGTGGCACTGCGCGCCTTGTAGTCGGCGAGCACCTTGGCGGCCTCCTGCTTGAGGCGTGATGCGTCGTCGAGCTCGGCCTTGATGCGGGCGGCGCGATGATCGAGCGCCGACATCGCCGTCTTGAAGACCCCGAGATAGCCGAACACGACCATCAGGATCACGAAGGCAACGGCGACCCAAAATTCAGGTTCGAAGAACATATCGACTAACCCTTCAAGGACGCATCGACCGCGGCATTGACCGACGCGGCGTCAGGAACGACGCCGGTGAGCTGCTGCACGATCTGGGCTGCCGCATCGGCCGCGATGCCGCGGACGTTGCTCATGGCCGCCGTGCGGGTCGAGGCGATGGTCTTCTCCGCCCCGGCAAGCTTGGCCGCCAACTGCTCTTCCAGCGCCTTGCGCTCGACGTCCGCTTGCGCATTCGCCTTGTCGCGGGATTCGTTGCCGATCGCCTGTGCCCGCGTGCGCGCCGCAGCGAGCTCGCTTTCATAGGCCTTCAGCGCTGAATCGGACTGGTCCTTCAGCTTCTGCGCTTCGGCGAGGTCGCCCTCGATTTTGTTCTGACGTGCCTCGATCGCACCGCCGATGCGCGGCAGAGCGAGCTTGGACACGATCACGTAAAGCAGGACGAAGAAGATCGCGAGCGACACCAGCTGTGAAGCAAAGCTGGTGCTCTCGAACGGCGGAAAACCGCCACCGTGGTGACCACCGTCAGCCCCGGTGTGAGCGCCCGCCGCCGGACCTTTTGCGCCGCCATGACTCTCAGCCATGGAGTTCTCCTGTTGCTGTCACACGCGCCGTCCCGGACGTTGGAACGGCGCGAAAAATCTCGTCCTCAGAGCGGAACGAACAGCAGCAGCAGCGCGATCAGCAGCGAGAAGATGCCCAGCGCTTCGGTCACGGCGAAGCCGAAGATCAGGTTGCCGAACTGGCCCTGAGCGGCCGAGGGGTTGCGAACGGCTGCGGCGAGGTAGTTGCCGAAGATCACGCCCACGCCGACGCCCGCACCGCCCATGCCGATGCACGCGATGCCCGCGCCGATAAGTTTTGCTGCTGCCGGATCCATTTTAGACTCCTTGGAAGAAAGATTGGGTTGTGGGTGGAAATTCCCCGGACCGCTCAGTGTCCCGGATGAATGGCGTCGTTGAGGTAGATGCAGGTCAGGATCGCGAACACATAGGCCTGGAGGAACGCGACCAGCAGCTCCAGCGAGGTCAGCGCGACCGTGAGCGCCAGCGGCAGCACGCCGCCGACCCAGCCGAGGGCGCCGAGCGAGAAACCGAGCATGGCGACGAAGCCAGCGAACACCTTCAGCGCGATATGGCCGGCCAGCATGTTGGCGAAGAGACGGACGCTGTGGGAGACCGGCCGCAGGAAGAACGACAGGATCTCGATGAACATGACCAGCGGCAGGATGTAGATAGGGACGCCGTGGGGGACGAAAATCTTGAAGAACTTCAGGCCGTTCTTGTAGAGGCCGTAGATCAGGACGGTGAAGAACACCAGCAGCGCGAGCGCCGCGGTGACGATCAGGTGGCTCGACACCGTGAAGGTGTAGGGGATGATGCCCACCAGATTCGAGACGCAGATGAACATGAACAGCGAGAAGATCAGCGGGAAGAACTTCATGCCTTCCGCGCCGGCCGTCGAACGGATGGTCGAGGCGACGAATTCGTAGGAGATTTCGGCGACGGACTGGAGACGTCCGGGAACCAGCTGCGTGCCGCTGGCGAGCATCAGGATCGAGATCACCGCCACCGCCACCAGCATGTAGAGCGACGAATTGGTGAAGGCGATCGTGTGATTGCCGATATGGCCCAGGGTGAAGAGAGGCTCGATGTTGAACTGGTGGATCGGGTCGATTTTCATCAGCGCGGCATCTCTTGGTCTGCCGGGCAATGCCGGCGGGTCTCGGTCTGCCGGCCGGGCCGGCCCGTACCGGCAAAGCCGGCACGATCATTCCTCTCCTGGTGCGGACCAGCTACGAACCACCGCGTCTGTTCTGACCCGCGCCCGCCGTTCTCACCACATTCACCACGCCGGCGACGAAGCCCAGCAGCAGGAACACGATAAATCCGAAAGGCGACGTCGACAGCAAGCGGTCGAACCCCCAGCCAATCCCCGCCCCGACAACGACCCCGGCGACCAACTCGGAGGATAACCGGAAACCAAGCGCCATCGCCGAGGCTCTGGCCGCTCTGTCTTCACCGTCACCTGCGGGTTGCTCGGTCTTGATCCGTCGGTCGCGAAGTTCGGACAAACGTTGATCAAGATTTCCGAGCCGTTCGGAAAGCGCAGCTTCCTCGGGCGATCTATCGCGATCTCCATTCTCGCCGTGTCCCGTGCCCTGTGTCATGCAACGAAGACCCGAAACACCGCGGCTGAATGGAAATTACGCCCGCCACCCTCAAAAGCCGCGCGGACCATACTGATGGCCCATAATCAAGTCAAGCCAAGTCACGATTGCGTCGCTTTCCGTTATGTGTCTGATTTATTTGATGATATCGGCCTGCGCGGCAGCGCTGCACACAGCGTGACGCCGCACCGCAGCAGCTCTCCTCATGATCGGTGGATGCGGCCGCCATTTCGCCGTGCTGCCGGGATCAAACGGGCCGCCGGAATCGTTGATTAGGGCGCGTGCTTTTGGCGGCGGTTGGCCTCGCCGGGGTGTAGAATTGCAGATGTGCCACCCGCGCGTCGTGGCGGAGAGTGCGATGAGACCAGCGACGTCCTCCACAACATCATGGTTTGCGGCAGCGGTGCTTGCCGCGGTGATGGCAACCAGCGGCGGTCTCGTTGTCGCCCAATCTGCCCCCGACAGCGAAAACAGCCGCTACAGCATGACACCGATCCCCGAGGGCGTGCTGCGGCTCGACAGCCGCACCGGTACGGTGTCGACCTGCACCAAGAACGGCGCCGGCTGGGCCTGCTACGCGGTGCCCGACGAACGTAGCGCGCTCGACGCCGAGATCGGCAGGCTCCAGGCCGAAGTCGAGAAGCTGAAGGGACAGATCGCGGCGGGACCGACCGTATCGGGCAAGATCGACGAGGCGCTGCCGAAATCCGACCCGCTCAAGAAAGCGGATCCGAAGGTCGCCGAGGGCGACCGCAAGATCGAGATCCCGCTGCCGAGCGATCAGGACATCGACCGTGTGATGTCGTTCCTGGAAAAGGCCTGGCGTCGGCTGATCGACATGGCCAACCGCGTGCAGAAGGACGTGTCGGGGAAGATCTGACGGATGTCGTCCTGGCGAAGGCCAGGACCCATACGCCGTGGCTTCTCTGTTTTTGGCGGTGCACGTTGCCACTCTTTTCGCACTCGCAGGCATTTGGGGTAATGGGTCCTGGCCTTCGCCAGGACGACATCAAGAGAAGCTCTGATGACATCAGCCAAATCCATCACGCGCTCGGAGCCATCCTCGGTGCAAGTGACCAGCATCGCATCGTCGCTGCTGACCGTGCAGACGCCGGGGCGCGGCTTCACCGATCTCACCAGCGAGGCTGCGAAATTCATCGCCGAGGCCCGCGCGTGCGACGGCGCGCTGACGCTGTTCATCCGTCACACCTCGGCTTCTCTGACGATCCAGGAAAACGCCGACCCCTCCGTGCTTGTTGATCTCACCACCGCGCTATCCAGGCTCGCGCCGGAGAATGCCGGCTGGACCCACGACACCGAGGGGCCCGACGACATGCCCGGACATATCAAGACGATGCTGACGCAGACCTCGCTTCAGGTCCCGGTCCTGAACGGCAGGCTCGCGCTTGGCACCTGGCAGGCGATCTATCTGATCGAGCATCGCGCCCGCCCGCACCGGCGCGAGGTGGTGCTGCAATTCATCGGCAGCAATTAGCAGGCACAAAAAACCGGCCGCGGAGACCGCGGCCGGTTGGTGTTGGTTGATCGTTGCTTGCGATCAGTTCGACTTGATGTCGACGTCCTTGGTCTCCGGCAGGAACAGGAAACCGACCACGGCGGTGATCACCGCGAACAAGATCGGATACCAGAGACCCGCATAGATATCGCCCGTCGAGGCCACGATCGCGAATGCGGTCGCCGGCAACAGTCCGCCGAACCAGCCGTTGCCGATGTGGTAGGGCAGCGACATCGAGGTGTAGCGGATCTTGGTCGGGAACAGTTCGACCAGCATCGCCGCGATCGGCCCGTAGACCATGGTGACGAAGATCACCAGGATGAACAGGAGGCCAATGATTGCCGCGACCTGCGGGCGGAAAATGTCGAACGGATTCGACATCTTCACGATGCCGGCGTCACCCGCCTTCGGGTAGCCGGCCGCCTGCACCGCAGCGAGCACCGCCGCGTTGCTGTCCTTGGCGTTGGCGTAGACTACGTCCTTGCCGTTGACCGCGACCTTCACGCCGGAACCGGCTGCGCCATAGGTCGTCGAATACTTCACAGACGATTTGGCGAGGAAGTCGCGCGCGGTGTCGCAAGGCGTGGTGAACACGCGGGTGCCGATCGGGTTGAACAGATTGCCGCAGCCTTCGGGATCGGCCACCACCTCGACCTTGGCCTGCTCGATCGCCTTCTCCAGCGCCGGGTTGGCGTTGCTGGTGATCATCTTGAAGATCGGGAAGAAGGTCAGCGCCGCGATCAGGCAGCCGCCGAGGATGATCGGCTTGCGGCCAATCTTGTCGGACAGAACGCCGAACACGATGAAGAAGCCGGTGCCGAGCAGCAGCGACCAGGCGATCAGCAGGTTGGCGGTATAGCCGTCGACCTTCAGGATCGATTGCAGGAAGAACAGCGCGTAGAACTGGCCGGTGTACCAGACCACGCCCTGGCCCATCGTGCCGCCGAGCAGCGCGAGCAGCACGAGCTTGCCGTTCTGCCAGTTGGCGAAGGCCTCCGTCAGCGGCGCCTTCGAGCTCTTGCCCTCGTCCTTCATCTTCTGGAAAATCGGCGATTCATTGAGGCGGAGCCGGATCCAGACCGAGACGCCGAGCAGCAGCACCGACACCAGGAACGGGATGCGCCAACCCCAGGCCGCGAAATCGGCTTCGCCGGTCGCGGTGCGGGTGAACAGGATCACCAGCAGCGACAGGAACAGGCCGAGCGTTGCCGTGGTCTGGATGAAGGAGGTGTAGTAGCCGCGCTTGCCGTTGGGGGCATGCTCCGCGACATAGGTCGCTGCACCGCCATATTCACCGCCGAGCGCGAGGCCCTGGGCGAGGCGCAGCGCGATCAGGATGATCGGGGCCGCGATGCCGATCGTCGCGGCATTCGGCAGCAGGCCGACGATGAAGGTCGACAGACCCATGATCAGGATGGTGACGAGGAAGGTGTACTTCCGGCCGACGATGTCGCCGATGCGGCCGAATACGATTGCGCCGAACGGGCGCACCAGGAAGCCCGCGGCGAACGCCAGCAGCGCGAAGATATCGCGGGTTGCCGGCGGGTAGGCCGAGAAGAACTGCGCGCCGATAATGCTGGCCAGCGAGCCGTAAAGGTAAAAATCGTACCACTCGAAGACGGTACCCAGCGAGGAGGCGAGAATGACGAACCGTTCGTCCTTCGTCATACCTCCTGCGCCAGATTGAGACACAGCCATTGTCGACATGTTGAGTCGCTCCCCGAAAAAATGCGTTTCCTCGCGCCCCGGATGCCCGGTCATGCCGGATCAGCCCAGGTCTTGGATCCAAGGTAACATCGGCGTGAAACCCGCCCCAATACGACTTTCGGCCTTGCACACTGACGCGCGCCTGACGCTGCGGTATCGGACGCCGGTGTGCAGCTGCGAAGGCTTCGGGATTAACCCCTTTGCAGCAAAGGGATAAAGTGCACTTGCATGCCACGGCCGGGCAGGGAAGAATTGACCAGCCGCGGCATCGACTCGCCGGCCGGCGCGAACGACAGCAAGAGAACGATGAACGCTCCCTCGACCCATCTCGTCATTGCCGATGATCATCCCCTGTTCCGCGATGCTCTGCGGCAGGCGGTGGCGAGCGTCCTGACCTCGGCCAGGATCGACGAGGCCGGATCGTTCGAGGATCTGACCAAGCTGCTGGAACAGACCTCCGACGTCGACCTGATCCTGCTCGACCTCTCGATGCCCGGGATCTCCGGCTTTTCCGGCCTGATCTATCTGCGCGCGCAATATCCGGCGATCCCGGTGGTGATCGTCTCGGCCTCCGACGACAGCGCGACGATCCGCCGCTCGCTCGATTTCGGCGCCTCCGGTTTCATCCCGAAGCGTTTCGGCGTCGAGACGCTGCGCGACGCCATCCTCAAGGTTATGGAGGGGGACGTCTGGGTTCCCGCCGACACCGACCTGTCGGCTGCCTCGGACCCCGACATGACGCGCCTGCGCGACCGCCTGGTGACGTTGACGCCGCAGCAGGTCCGGGTCCTGATGATGCTGTCGGAGGGGCTGCTCAACAAGCAGATCGCCTACGAGCTCGGCGTCTCCGAGGCCACCATCAAGGCGCATGTCTCGGCGATCCTGCAAAAGCTCGGCGTCGAGAGCCGGACGCAGGCGGTGATTGCCGCTGCGAAGATCGCCGGCGGCCAGTGGAGGCAGGGCGCGCCGACGGGGTAGTCCGGTTCAGGTTCATCCCTTCTGCGGGGAATCTCCGGCTTCGCATGTTGTGTTGCGGTAGCCATTTGCTACAACCTCCGCGTCAAGATGGATTTCGTTCGGAGTAGGGGCGTGGGGTTGGAATGGAGTGCGCGTGATCTCGTTCATTGCGCGCCGCTGCCGGATTGGGTGGATCACCAGGCTTACCGAAGCGAAATTCCCGAAACGGACGTTTCCTGCGTTGCCGGCGGTCTTTGTCGGCTGCTCTATGATTCGCAGCTTGATCTGCGCAATTCCGAGCAGGCTTGGCATCACCGCACCGTCCAGCGGGTCCTGACTCGGGAAGGCGCAGAACGTGCCGCGCATGTGGTCGTCGAGTTCGATCCCGGCTACCAGCGCATTGAGGTCCACTTCGCCCGGGTCTTGCGTGGTGCTGAGGTTATCGATCATGCCAGGGCCGATGCTTTCCAATTGCTTCGGCGCGAGACCAATTTGGAACGGCTTATCTTCGACGGGCGCTTGACCGCGTCGTTGCTGATTCCGGATGTTCGGATCGGCGACATCGTCGACCTCGCGGTCACCGTCTATGGCAACGTTCCGGTCCTGGGGCGACGCCATGCCGCGTGGGTTGTCTTCGATTCCTTCAATCCGTGCTTCGAGCACCGGCACAGACTCCTGCGACCTCTGGAGCGGAATGTCACCGCGAAGACCTTTAACGATCCGCCCGCTCCGGCTGTTGCCATAGATGGGCAGACCGAGGATGTCCGCTGGCAGATGACCGGGCAGGAGCGTCGCGCCATCGAGGCGCTGACGCCGCCTTGGGAGCTGCTGCGCCCAACACTGCAGTTCAGCGAGTTCGAGAGCTGGAACGACGTCGCAAGTCTTCTCGCGCCATTCTATGAGGACGCTGAACTTCCGCCTGCGCTTGCAGAGGAGGTCGATCGCCTCGCAGGGGCGCATCCGGAGCTCGATCGACGTGCTGTCGAGTGGTTGCGCTTCGTGCAGCGGGAACTGCGCTATTTCGCATTTTCGCTGGGCGAGGGCGGGCTGACTCCGCGCGCCCTCGACACGATCTGGAGCACTCGCTTCGGGGACTGCAAGGATGCGGCAACCGTTTATGTTGCCGGCGCCCGGCGGATGGGACTGGATGCCTGCGCGGCCCTGGTTTCGACGACACACGGTAACTCCCTGAACCGGTTTCTCCCTAGCTCGGCCGTGTTCGATCACTGCATCGTTCGCCTGCGGCTGGATGCGAGGACCTACTGGCTCGACCCGACAGCCAGCGTTCAGTCCGGTACCCTCAAGAACGTCTTCCAGCCGCATATCGGATGGGGGCTCCCGCTGTCGCAAGAGACAGTCGGGTTGGAAGAACTCGGGGGCGGTGCGGCTCTCCACATCCTGCATTGGGAAGACGACATCACGGTCGGACCGAAGGTGACGTCTCCGGTGATCGTCAGGCGCAAGATCGACTATTCCTTCTGGGCCGCCGACGCGATACGGAATCGCTTCGCCAACGATGGCCCAAGCGCATTTGCCCAGGCTATGCTGCGTGACCTGCAGGAGTTCTGGCCCGGCGCCGCCGAGGCCGCTCCGATGGAGATTCAGGACGACAAGGATCGCAACACGATCACGTTGAGTTTGAACTACGAGGTTCGTGATTGCTGGAAGCCCGCCGATGACGGATCGCAACTGAAGCTTGTGGTTTCCCGCGCATTGGGCGCAGAGCTGCAACCTCTTCCAGGCGAGCGCCGCGAGAGCGACATCGCGCTCGGTCGTCCTCGCAAAATGACAGCATTCATCCAGCTGAACATGCCGAGTCGTTGGCGTGGCGACGGCTGGTTGCTTCGGCTCGAAGCATCCGCTGTCAGTTTTATCGACCGATCATTGGTGAATGGGCGAACGGTAACGGCATCCCAGGAACTGGTGATTGATGCCTGGTCGATCGCCGGCGCCGAAGTCCAAGCCTACAACGACATCGCGAAGAAGCTTCGGGAAAATCTGTTCATCCTCACAGGCAGCCAGCAGTTCGGCAGGATTCGACAATGGTTGAGTCTAAAGACGCGTTTCCTGATCGCATTCCGCCTCATCTGGTATGTCGTGTGGGGTGGTTGGGTGCTGATCTTCCTGATCAGTATTCTGTTTGCACGACGGTGATCGTTGGATGCAATTCACGCATCGCGTGACAGGCTTTCTGCCCATGACCCGCCTGCGCGACTGCCTGGTGACGAATTGATACTGGCCTTACAATATCGCCAACAGTTCTTTGGCGGTCCTGATATCCGCCGTCTCAGAGTCTTCGACGAAACCTTCGAGCGCCGGTTGAAGCAATCGCTTTGCTTCCTTGCCACGGCGCCGTTCGGCGAGAAGCTGTGCAAGATCGATTGACGCTCGCAGCTCCCAGGCTTTCGCGCCCTTGTCGCGACTGCGCTGCAGCGACTGCATGAGGCAGGTCTCTGCTTCCCCGGTGTTCGGCTCCGGAAGCGATAGCAACACCTTGGCTCTCATGCGCAGCAGCTCGGGCACGTACAAATTATCGCCGCTCTGCTCGACGAGACTGATCGCGTCGTCGATCAGGCGCGCGCTTTGCTCGACCTGCCCCAGTGCCAACAAGCCTTGTACCAGCGCGATATTGAACGTCGTGGTGAGCAGCTCATAGCCGGCGTCGTGCAGCTCGCGCAGACACGCGCGTATCGTCTCCACGCCGCCTGCGGCGTCGCCGCGGCGGATCGCCAGCTCGCCTTTGACGCCTCGGCCCACCGCAAGGTAGGGGCCCATCGAGTGCGATTCGGCATGCGCGATGAAGTGGTCGATGCTCTCTTCCGCATCGTCGAGCTCTCCGCTCCAGAGGTCGATCGAGACCAGCCATATCAGCGCGATGCAGAGCGTGATCGGATGGTCCATCTGCGCGGCCTCGGCGACGGTCTGTCGCGCCAGTTGCCGCGCATCTCCGGGCCGGCCCTGCAGCCAAAGCTCTCGCGCGAGCGAGATGCCGGCCCGGTTGCGGTGATCGAAGCCATGGACCGTGCTGATCCGTTCCGTACCCGGACCCTGCCAGGCAGCCTCCAGCATGTTCAGCGCGTCGCGATGCTCGCCGGCCAGATGCAGCGAGACACCCAGGAGCGAATGGGCGAGTCCGATGGACGCGGCATCGCCCAGCGTTTCGGCGACCGTGAGGCTCTGCCGTGCGTAGCCAAGCGCGGCATCGAACTGTCCCATCCGCTCGTGGAAGATATGCATGCGGCCGAGCAGCTGGAGCTGGTTCGGCGCGTCGCCGCGCGCCTCCGCGATCGCAAGGCTTCTGCTCAAGGCGCCGCGCGCCGCTTCGCTGCTGCCGCGCGTGAACATCAGGGTCAGTCCGAGGGCGGCCTGGATATGCATCTCCTCGGCGCCGCCGTGCGTGGAAGGATCGATCGCAAGCAGCGCCCGTTCCGACCAGCGCCGGCATTCGATCAGCAGTGACATCGCGAGAAAGATGGGAGCGGCCGCAGCGGCGAGCGCAACGCCGATGCCTGCATCGCCGTTCGCGCCAAAACACCAGTCCAGCGCGGCGCGCACGTTGTGAAGCGCGGAGAAGTGGATCGCGCGTTCATCGGCGCTCGGCACCGTCGCCCATGTCGTACCGGCCTGTTCCAGCCATCGCCGGTAGTAGCTCGCGTGACGGGCCGCCAGCGCCGCGTCATCAGGCTCGATCTCGAGCAGATAGGCGCGCGTGGTGTCGAGCAGCCGGTAGCGCATCATCGCGCCGATCGGTCGCGGCGCGACCATCGACTTGGCGACGAGGCTGTCGATGGCGTCGAACAGGCCGGCGCGGTCGACACGGTCGTCCGGCACGACCTCGAGCGCGGCGTCGATGGTGAAATGGCCGGCGAAGACCGCGAGCCTGCGCAGCACGAGGCGCTCGATGTCGGACAGCAGCCCGTAGCTCCAGTCCAGCGTCGCCTGCAATGTCTTCTGCCGCGGCGGCGCGGTGCGCTGCCCCTGCCACAGCAGATTGAGGCGTTCGTCGAGCAGGGCCGCCGTCTGCTCCAGGCCGTAGGCTTCGACCCGGCCGGCGGCGAGCTCGATCGCCAGGGCCATGCCGTCGAGCCTGCGGCAGATGCCGGCGACGATCGCAGCATTGCCATCGTCGAGCGCGATCTGCGCGCCGCCGGCGGCCGCCCGCTCGAGGAACAGCTGAAGCGCGGGATAGGTCTGTGCGACGGCCGCCGTCAGTCCGGCACCGTCAGGCGGAACGGCAAGCGGTGCCAGTCGATAGACCTGCTCGCCCTCGACGCGCAGGGCTTCGCGGCTCGTGGCCAGGATATGGACATGCGGCGCGGCGTGGAAGATCTCCGCTGCCAGCGGTGCTGCGGCGGCGATGACGTGCTCGCAATTGTCGAGGATGAGCAGCATCCTCTTGTCCCGGAGATGCGTGAGCAACGCGGGCATCGGGTCGTCAGTCTGGGCTGGCAGACCCAGCATCAGCAGGATCGAGGTGATCACGAGATCGGGATCGCTCAGAGCGGCAAGGTCAACAAAGTGTGCGGCGTCGGCGAAGGTCTCGAGCAGATCGTGAGCGACCGCAACCGCAACGGCGGTCTTGCCGACGCCGCCCGGGCCGACGATCGTGACGAAACGCGAGGTGATGAGCCTGTCCGAGATGGCCGCGACCACTTCGTCGCGTCCGACCATCCGTTGCAGCCGGTTCGGCAGTTTCACGGGCGGCAGTTCCATCCGCGATGCGGGGCGCCGCTCCGCCGGAATAACCGTTTGCGAGATCGGCGCCACGAAGCAATAGCCGCGGCCGGAGAGCGTGGTGATGTAGCGGGCGCCGTCCTTGCCGTCGCCGAGGACCTTACGCAGCGCTGCGACATGAAAGCGCAGATTGGCCTCCTCGACGGCCATGCCGGGCCACACCAGCGCCATCAGATCCCACTTGCTGACGACCTCGTTCGGCCGCGACATCAGCGCGATCAGCGTGTCGAAGGCTTTCGTGCCGAGCGGCAGCGCGACGCCCTCGCGCGTCACGAGCCTTTCGCGCGGCGTCACGGTGAATGGCCCGAACGACAGGGGTCCTGCCGTAGGTGCAGCCGGCTCAGTCATGGCGAGATCTTGGTCCTTGCGAATGGACCGGATAGCCAGATGATCGCGATCCGGCAAGGCCGCTCCTGCATCGGCGTCAGACCGCGCATGCAGGCCTCATGAGGCACGCAGGCGGGGATCTCACAACTTCTCACAAGTCCAAACGGGTGTCCTGCGACAGCCGCTGCTAGTCAGTTGCGCGACGGCGAGGAGACTTTCATGACGCAAGCGGCAAAACTGCTCTACACGGCCCGAACCCACACCAGCGGCGGACGGCAGGACGGCATGTCCCGCAGCTCGGACGGCCGTCTCGATGTGCGGCTCTCGCCGCCGGGCGGCGCCGGCATCGGCACCAATCCCGAACAGTTGTTCGCGGCCGGCTGGTCGGCCTGCTTCGAAGGCGCCATGGAGATCGCGGCGCGCAAGCGGAAGATCACGCTTCCCAGGAAATGCGCGATCGACGCGGAGATCGACCTCCTTCTCGACGAGGGCACTTACTCCCTCCGGGCCCGCCTCAATGTCAGCCTGCCGGGCCTCGATCGCGAGGTCGCGCGCGACATCGTCGATGAGGCGCACCAGACCTGCCCCTATTCCAAGGCCGTCCGCGGCAATATCGACGTCGCGGTCGCGCTGATCTGACGAACCATCTCCGACCATCAACAAGGCAGCACCATCATGAAGCAGCTCATCGACCAGCATCGCCGCAAGTTTTTTGGCATCGCCGCCGGAACCGTCGCCGTCGGTCTTGGCGTGGTGGACCTCGCCCGCGCTGAAACGGAGGCGCCGCGATCTTCCGCATCGCATGCGTCCTTCGGCACGATCAAGCAGATCGACGCCGGCGTCCTCAATGTCGGCTATGCCGAGGCTGGCCCGTCGAACGGTCCCGTCGCGATCCTGCTGCACGGCTGGCCCTATGACATTCACGCCTTCGTCGATGTCGCGCCGATCCTGGCGCAGGCCGGCTATCGCGTCATCATCCCTTACCTGCGCGGCTACGGCACGACGCACTTCCTCTCCAGCGAGAGCCCTCGCAACGGCGAGCCTGCCGCGATGGCCGCCGACATCATCGCGCTGATGGACGCGCTCGACATCAAGAAGGCGGTCGTCGCCGGCTTCGACTGGGGCGCGCGTACCGCCGACATCATCGCCGCGCTGTGGCCGGATCGCTGCCGCGCGCTGGTGTCGGTCAGCGGCTATCTGATTTCCAGCCAGGCCGCCGGCAACGCGCCGCTGCCGCCGCAGGCCGAGCTGCAATGGTGGTACCAGTTCTATTTCGCGACCGAGCGCGGCCGCGCCGGATACGAGAAGTACACGCACGATTTCGCAAAACTGATCTGGAAGCTCGCCTCGCCGCAGTGGAAGTTCGACGATGCCACCTTCGACCGCAGCGCGGCGGCGCTGGACAACAAGGATCATGTCGCGATCACGATCCACAATTACCGCTGGCGGCTCGGGCTCGCCCAGGGCGAGGCGAAATACGAACATCTCGAAAAGAAGCTCGCGGCGGCTCCGCTGATCGACGTGCCGACGATCACGATGGAAGGCGACGCCAACGGCGCGCCGCACCCCGACGTCAGCGCTTTCGCCAAGAAGTTCTCGGGCCGGTTCGAGCATCGCCTGATCACCGGCGGCATCGGCCACAATCTGCCCCAGGAAGCACCACAAGCCTTTGCCAAGGCCGTCGTCGACGCCGACGGCGCCTGAGGATCCGTCAGCACCTCGGTCCAGCCGGGCTGGACCGAGGTTCATCCGTTGATCCCAGCTTGATGAAACGTCATGACGCCAACTGAACGTGCAAAGAAAAGATTCTCCTTCACCACGGCGATCGTCCTTGCCGCGCTCCTCCTCGTCGTTCTCCTGACCTGCGTGCCGTACCTCGTCTCGATCGCGCTGGCGGAGGGCCCCGCGACAGCCGATGCCTCGCCGATCTTCGGCGTCACGATTCCCGCGGGCTACAAGCAGTGGGAGCTGGTCGCACCGGCCGAAGAGGCCGCGCCGCTCGACGAGCTTCGCGCGGTCGTCGGCAACCAGGTGGCAATCGACGCCTATCAGGCCGGAACGCTTCCGTTCCCGGACGGCACCATTCTGGTCAAGCGCGCCTGGAAGCGGAAACCGTCACCGGAATTCGCGTCCGCGACGATTCCCGGCGCTGCCACCACGGTCCAGGTGATGGTCAAGGATTCAAGGAAATATGCCTCCACCGGCGGCTGGGGTTTTGGCCGCTTCGTCAACGGCAAGCCGGTCGACGAAGCCCAGCACCGCACCTGCTTCGCCTGCCACGAGGCCCGGGCCAAAGGGCACGACTACGTCTTCACGCGGCTCGCGCCCTGAGTTGCGAAGGCGGGCCGGGCGGTCGCCAGCAGGCCTGTCTCACTCCGCCGCCACCATCTGCTGCGTGCGCCACTGCCCGAGCAGGGCGCGCAGCGAGGCCGGCTTCACCGGCTTGTTCAGCACGGCGATCTTCTCGTCGCGCGCGGCCAGCTGCACGGCGGGGCTGCGGTCGGCGGTGATCAGGATCGCAGGAATGGCGTCGCCGAAGCGGCGGCGGATGTCGCGGATCGCGGCGATGCCGTTGCCGCGGTCGAGATGATAGTCGACGAGCAGCCCGGTGACGCGCTTGCCCGCAGCTTCGATCGCGGCAATCGCGCCTTCGGGATCGGCGACCGCGATCACCTCGGCGTCCCAGGCCTTCAAGAGCGTGCGCATGCCGTCGAGGATGGCGGCATCGTTCTCGATGCAGACGATCAGCGCGCCCGCGATCGGCGTGCGCGCCAGCGGCGTCGCGCTGGTCACGGCGGCGGTGAGGGTGATCGCCTTCGCCGTCGGCACCGTCACCGAGAATACCGAGCCGCCGCTCACATTGGCGTCGATGGCAATGCCGTGGTTGAGCACGCGCGCCAGCCGTTCGACGATCGAGAGGCCAAGGCCGAGACCGCGCGCGATCCGCGCGCCCTGCTCGAGGCGATGGAACTCCTTGAAGATCTCGCCGCGCTTGACCGTGGGGATGCCGACGCCGGTGTCGTAGACGCAGATCTTGAGCGAGGCGCCGCGGCGGTGGCAGCCGACCAGCACGCGGCCGCGCGGGGTGTACTTGATCGCGTTCGAGATCAGGTTCTGGAGCAGGCGCCGCAGCAGGAGACGGTCCGACTCCACCGGCAGCGAGCAGGGCACGAAGGTGAGATCGAGGCCCTTGGCGCGCGCGATCGGCGCGAACTCGATCTCCAGCGAGCGCATCAGATCGGCCATCTTGAAGCTCGAGATCGAGGTCGCCATCGCGCCGGCGTCCAGCCGGGAGATGTCGAGCAGCGCGCCGAGGATTTCCTCGATCGCCTGGAGCGATTCGTCGATGTTCTCGACCAGCCGCGTCTCCTCGCCGCTGTGCTGGCGTTCGACCAGGCTGGTGACATAGAGCCGCGCCGCGTTCAGCGGCTGGAGGATGTCGTGACTGGCGGCGGCGAGGAACCGCGTCTTGGAGATGCTGGCGTCTTCCGCCGTGCTCTTGGCCAGCGCCAGCTCGGAGTTCAGCCGGGTCAGCTCTTCGGTGCGGTCGCGCACCCTTTTTTCCAGCGTCGCATTGGCGCGCTCCAGCGCTTCCGCGGCCTCGAAGGTGGGCGTGACGTCGGTGAAGGTGATGACGAAGCCGCTGCCGGGCATGCGGTTGGTGAGCACCTCGATCACCATGTGGCGGTCCGGCAGGCGCTCGAGATAGGGCTCGCTGTCGGTGGTATAGGCGGCAAGCCGCCGCTCCAGCATGGCCTCGCGCTCGATCGGATCGGCCGGATTGCTGACGTCCATGAATTCCAGGATTTCGCGAAGCGGCGTGCCGAACTGGATGAGATGTGGTGGCACGTTGAGGAGATCGCCGAATTGCCGGTTGGAGCAGATCAGTTGCAGGTCGTCGTCGAACACCGCGATGCCCTGGCGCACATGGTTGAGCGCGGTCTGGAGGATCTCGCGGTTGAAATGCAGCGCCGCATGCGAATCGTCGAGCAGTTTCAGCGCGGCTTTGGCGGAGACCGTCCGCTTGCGCAGCAGCAGCGACATCACGAGGCGCGAGGATGCAGCTCCAATCGAGGAGGCGATCAGGTGCTCGGCGTGCTGCAGCAGCTCGAAATCGGCGGGCGCTGCCGGCTCGAGCCGCACATTGCGCCGTGCCGAGAAGGCCTCGAACGAATGCCGCGCGCGGTCGGGCCCGAGATATTGCGCCACCGTGGTCTGGATGTCCTGCACGGTGACGGTGGTGCGCCAGCGGCGGAAATTCGGGGAGATCGGCGCGAGCGTGTCGGGCACGAACAGATCGGCCTGCACCAGCTCGATGGACGAGGGCCGCCGTGCCAGCGACAGCAGCACATAAGTGAGGATGTTGAGCGACAGCGACCAGATGACGCCGTGCATCAGCGGCGGCAGGTCGGCGCCGAACAGAGCCTGCGGCCGCAGCGCCTCGATCCCGAACGGGCCGTGCTGGAGCAGCAGGATGCCTGCGGTCGAGGAATCTATGAAGCTCGGAATGAACAGCGTGTAGAGCCACACTGCGAAGCCGACCAGCATGCCGCCGATCGCGCCGCGCGCGGTCGCCCGCCGCCACAACAGCCCGCCGAAGAAGCTCGGCGCGAGCTGGCCGATGGCGGCAAAGGACAAGAGGCCGATCGCGACAAGCTGGGTGTTGCCGAGCGCGCGATAGTAGAAATAGGCCATCACCATGATGGCGAAGATCGCGAGCCGGCGCGAGCGCAGCAGGAAGTCGCTGAAATCGGCGCCGCCGGTGCGTCCCTCCGGCCGCCGTTGCAGCACCAGGGGCACCACGAGGTCGTTCGAGACCATGATGGAGAGCGCGACGCATTCGACGATCACCATCGCGGTTGCCGCCGACAGGCCGCCGACGAAGATGGCGACGCTGAGCAGATCCGCGCCGCCCTCTATCGGCAGCGCCAGCACGTACATGTCGGGGTCGGCCGTGCCGAAGGGAAAGCTGACCAGGCCGGCGATCGCGATCGGGATCACGAACAGGTTGATGGCGACGAGATAGAGCGGAAACAGCCAGCGCGCGCGGCCGACCTCGGCATCGGAGGAATTCTCCACCACGCTGACATGGAACTGGCGCGGCAGCAGCATGATCGCGCACAGCGACAGCAGCGTCATGGTCAGGAAGTTGCCGATCGACGGCGAATAATTGATGGCGCGCACCGCCTCCGGCGTCTTCATCGCCCGCTCGATCAATTCATGCGGCGAGAACATCCAGAAGGTGACGAAGATACCGGCGGCGAGGAAGGCGACCAGCTTGACGATGGATTCGGTCGCGACCGCCAGCATCAGGCCGTGCTGATGCTCGGTGGCGTCGGTTTGCCGCGTGCCGAACAGCACGGCGAAGGCCGCCATCGCCAACGTCACCATCAGCGCCATGTCGCCGAGGATCGGGATGTGGGAGAAAGCCTGATCCTCGCTCAGGATCGTCCCCAGCGAGGAGGCGACCGCCTTGAGCTGGAGCGCGATGTAGGGCACCGAGCCGATGATCGCGATCAGCGCCACGGTCGCCGCCACCGCCTGGCTCTTGCCGTAGCGGGCGCCGATGAAGTCGGCGATCGAGGTGATGTTGTGGGCCTTGGCGAGCTGGATCACGCGGCGCAGTACGCCGGCGCCGAGCCCGATCATCAGGATCGGGCCGACATAGATGGCGAGGAAGTCGGTGGATGTGCGGGTGGCAAAACCGACCGAGCCGAAGAAGGTCCAGGAGGTGCAGTAGATCGCCAGCGACAGCGGATAGATCAGCCCGGAGGCACGTCCGCGCCCGGCCGGCGAGCGGCGGTCGCCATGGCTCGCCACCAGGAACAGGAAGCCGATATAGCCAAAGGCGGCGGCAATCACGCCCCAGTCGTGCAGCATGGCGAGCGTGCTTCTCCCTGGGCGCGACGGCGCCCGATCTCATTTTCCCTGCAAATCTAGCGCGTTGGATGGGCGCAAGCGACAGCGAAATGCCGTGCCGGGGCGGGAACTGGGGTTGTCGTTAAGGTGGTCGCTTGAGGCTCACCGAGAGAGTCCCCGTGTGGCACCCCCCTCCCTGCCCCTCCCCCGCAAGGGGGGAGGGAACGGAGAACACCGCTTGTTGTGACAAAGGCGACACCAACACGGGGTCGAGCAGTTGCGCTTAATCGGTGTGAGGCAGCCACAACCGTCTCGCTCCCTCCCCCCTTGTGGGGGAGGGTTGGGGAGGGGGGTGCCCCGGGGACGGTATGTGTTGGATTTAAGGAGAGGCGAAGAGGCCTACTCCGCCGCCAGCGACTTTTCGCGTAGCGGCAGGCCGAGGCGGTCCCATACTTGCAGCAGGGCTTCGGCGAGCTGATCGATCAGGCCGTCGTCGTGATAGGGCGAGGGCGTGATGCGCAGGCGCTCGGTGCCCTTGGCGACGGTCGGATAGTTGATCGGCTGGATGTAGATGCCGTGCTCTTCCAGCAGGAGGTCGGACGCCTGCTTGCACTTCTCGGCATCGCCGATGAACAGCGGCACGATGTGGGTGTCGCTCGACATCACCGGGAGGCCGGCGGCAGTGAGGATCGCCTTGACGCGGGCGGCGCGGTCCTGGTGGCGCTCGCGCTCCCAGCTCGAGGTCTTCAGATGCTTGATCGCTGCGGTCGCGGCCGAGCAGATCGCCGGCGGCAGCGCGGTGGTGAAGATGAAGCCCGGCGCATAGGAGCGCACGGCGTCGATGATCTGGCCGTTGGCGGCGATGTAGCCGCCGAGGCAGCCGAACGCTTTCGCGAGCGTGCCTTCCAGAATGTCGATGCGGTGCATGACGCCGTCACGCTCGGCGATGCCGCCGCCGCGCGGGCCGTACATACCGACCGCGTGGACCTCGTCGACATAGGTCATCGCATTATATTTCTCGGCGAGATCGCAGATCTTGGCCAGCGGGGCGACGTCGCCGTCCATGGAATAGAGGCTCTCGCAGGCGATCAGCTTCGGCCGGTTCGGACCCGCCGCCTTCAGCAGCGCTTCGAGATCGGCGAGGTCGTTGTGGCGGAACACGACGCGCTCGCAGCCGGACTGGCGGATGCCCTCGATCATCGAATTGTGGTTGAGCTCGTCCGACAGGATCAGGCAGTTCGGAATGAGCTTTGCGATGGTCGCGATGCCGGTCTGGTTCGAGACGTAGCCCGAGGTGAACAGTAGCGCGGCCTCCTTGCCGTGGAGGTCGGCAAGCTCGGCCTCGAGCTGCACCAGCGGATGATGCGTGCCGGCGATGTTGCGGGTGCCGCCTGCGCCGGTGCCGACGCGCGTCGCGGTCTCGACCATGGCGCCGACCACCTTCGGGTGCTGGCCCATGCCGAGATAGTCGTTGGAGCACCAGATCACGACGTCGCGCTTGCCCTTGGGCGAGTGCCAGATCGCGTGCGGGAACCGGCCCGCCATCCGTTCCAGATCGGCGAACACGCGGTAGCGCCGTTCAGTGTGGAGACGGTCGAGGGCAGAATTGAAGAACTGGCTGTAATCCATCGGCAAAACCTGCAACGGAACCTGACCAAGGGGCCGCATCTTCTTAGAGCTTTTCCAGCTCCAATGTCTATGCGCTATCCCACATTTGGCCCTGGAGGGCATTTGGGCAAAATGCCCTATCGGCCAAGGAACGACTTGATCCCGATCAAAGAACTCACGGGCTCGTGTAATGCTGCTTTGCGGTAGGCGTCGCGAGGGGCCGATACGGCAGCCTCGGCCTGCCTTGGGCCCGGCAAGGCAATTCAGCAGATTATCATTCGAAAGGACCTTCCCATGAAGCGCGTGATGATCCTCAACGGACCGAACCTCAACATGCTCGGCATCCGCGAGCCGCACGTCTACGGCACCACGACTCTCGCAGAGGTCAATGCGAGCTGCGAGGAAGCCGCCGCGAAGCTCGGGCTCAAGCTCGCTTTCCACCAGTCCAACCATGAGGGCGTGCTGGTCGATCTGATCCAGTCGGCGCGGCAGGACGCCGATGCCATCGTCATCAACCCGGCTGGCCTCTCCTTCACCTCGGTCTCGATCATGGACGCGATCAAGACGTTCGAAGGCCCGGTGCTGGAAGTCCACATCTCCAACATCCACGCCCGCGACGAATATCACCGGCACTCCAAGATATCGTTCGTGGCGTCCGGCGTGATCTGCGGGCTGGGCCCGTTCGGCTACATCGCGGCCCTGCACGCGATCGCGAATATGAAGTGAGCTGGCACCGCAAACTCGTCATGCCCGGGCTTGTCCCGGGCATCCACGAACTCGTTTTCGCTTGAAAGAACGTGGATGGCCGGGACAAGCCCGGCCATGACGCCGTGGCTCACGTCGTCCGAAACTGGAGCACGCCGTCCTTGGTCTCCGCCGTCAGCCGGCCCTCGACGATCATGTAGTTGACGTGGGCGACGAGCTCGCCGGCGGCGAAGCCCATCTGGTGTTCGTCCAGCACGTGCTTGTTGAACACCACGGGCACCAAGGCGCGCGAGGTCTGCGGCACCTCGCGGCAGGCTTCCGCGATCAGGCGGCAGCGCTCCTCGTGATGGTCGGCGAGCTGCTTGATGCGGGTCTTGAGCCCGTAGAACGGCACGCCGTGGCCGGGCAGCACCAGCACGTCATAGGGGAGCGTCGTGGTGAGGCTGGCGAGCGAGGCGAGATATTCGCCGAGCGAGTTCTGGTCGGGCTCGACCGCCCACACGCTGACATTGGGCGAGATCTTGCTCAGCACCTGGTCGGCGGAAAGGAACAGCTTGTCGTCGGCGCAATACAGCATCACCTGGTCGAGCGCGTGGCCGCCGCCGGTGATCACCTTGAAGCGGCGCGTGCCGATCACGACGTCGTCACCATGCGAGATGCGACGGTAGGACGGCGGCAGCACCGAGACGCGCTTGAGATAGTCCTGGCCGCGGCCGAGCAGCTTTTCGGTGAGCGACTCGTCCATGCCGTGACGGCGGAAGAACAGCCGCTGCGCCTCCTGCCGCTCCTCGGTGCCGCGGTTCTGGTGATAGACCGATTGCAGATATTCGACCTGCGACATCACCAGCGGGCAGTCGAACCGCTCGACGATCCACCCGGCGAGACCGACATGATCGGGGTGTGAATGGGTGACGATCAGGCGGGTGATGTTGACGCCCTTCAGCGGCCCGTCGAACAGTTTCGTCCAGGCCTCGATTGTCTCTTCATTGCCGAAGCCGGTATCCACCATGGCGTAGCCGTCGCCGTCGGCGAGCAGATAGATGTTCACATGGTTGAGGCGGAATGGCAGCTTCAGCCGCGCCCACAACACGCCGGGCTTCACCTCCACGACCTCGTCGGGGCCGGGATGCTGGTCCCAGGGGTAGCGCAGGGCCTCGCCGGAGGACTGCACGGTGTCGGTCTTTGCGTTCATGCTACCGACTTAAACCCAGCGGGCACGCCGCGCCAGCCGAAAAAGGACGCGAGTTCGGCTCGCATAGCGGTCATTCCGGGCCGGATTTTTCCGTGACCCGGATGAAGCACAGCCCAAAAATGCCGGTCATTCCGGGGCGCGCGTGAGCGCGAACCCGGAATCAGGAGGTCGTCGCGCGAGATTCCGGGTTCGGCGCTAAGCGCCGCCCCGGAATGACAATCAGGCCGCCCGCATGTTGTTGAGGAACGCGTCGATCTCTCCGCGCAGCAGGTCGGCCTCGCGGCGCAGTGCGTCGGAGGCGCCCAGCACTTCGCTCGCCGCAGCGCCGGCTTCGGCAGAGGCGGTGGAGACGCCGACGATGTTGCTGGAGACCTCGCTGGTGCCGCCGGCGGCATGCTGGATGTTGCGCGCGATCTCGCGGGTGGCCGCGCCCTGTTCCTCGACGGCAGCCGCGATCGTCGTGGTGACGTCGTTGATCTCGCCAATGATCCGGCCGATGCCCTGGATGGCGCCGACCGCCGAGGTCGTCACGTCCTGCATGCTGGCGATCTGGGTGCGGATCTCCTCGGTCGCCTTCGCGGTCTGGCTCGCGAGGCTCTTCACCTCGGAGGCGACCACCGCGAAGCCGCGGCCGGCCTCGCCCGCGCGTGCCGCCTCGATGGTGGCGTTGAGCGCGAGCAGATTGGTCTGCGAGGCGATGGTCTGGATCAAATCGACCACGACGCTGATGCGGCTCGCGCTGTCGGCGAGGCTCTGCACCGTGGCGTCGGTCGCGCCGGCTTCGTCCACGGCCTTCTTGGCGATCCCGGCCGAGGTGACCACCTGACGGCTGATTTCGGCGATCGAGGAGGACAGCTGCTCGGTGCCGGCCGATACGGTCTGCACGTTGACCGAGGTCTCCTCCGCGGCGGAAGCGACAGCGTTGACCAGCGCGTTGGACTGGTCAGCGGTGTTCGACATGCTCTGCGCGGTCGATTGCATCGAATTGGCCGATTGCGCCAGATTGTCCAGCGCGGCGCGCACCGTGCTTTCGAATTCGGCGATCCTCGCCTCCATGCGTGCGGCACGCTCGGCCTTGGCGACGCGATCCTTGTCCTGCTCGCTGGCGAGCGCACGGGCCTCGACCATGCTATCGCGGAACACGGTCAGCGTGTCGGTCATCGCGCCGATCTCGTCACTATGCTTCGAGCGCGCGATCTCGGTGTCGAGATCGCCGGCCGAGAGTGACTGCATGGCGCGCTGGAGGCCGGTGATCCGGCGCAGGATGTTGCGGCCGACATAGAGCCAGACGAACAGGGCCGAGCCGACCAGTGTCAGCGCGCCCAGCGCCAGCATTGTGGTCGTCGCCAGCGAGATCTCCTGCCGCGCCTGGAAGGTCGACGCGTTGGTCTCCTTCTGCACGCCGTCGACGAGCTGCTGCACGCTGATGCCGAGGCCGACATTGAGCTTGCGCGTCTCGTCCAGGATGGTCTGACCGTAGTCGACGGAGTCGAGCTCCTTCTCGCGCAGATTGAACACGCCGGTCTTGCCGGTGCCGAGCGCCAGCAGCTTTTCTGCCGTCTCGCGCAGCATCTTGTTGCCCTGATTGTCCGGCAACAGGTCGAGGTTGGACCGCAGGCGTCCTTGCGCCGTCTTGAATTCCTTCTGGATGTCGTCGAGCTTGTCGCTCGTATTCGCCGACAGCGCCGCGCTCATGTCGGCGGCTGCGAGATTGCCGCTGGCGACGACGTTGCCGAGCTGGCCGACGGTCTGCGCGGCTTCGGTGGCATCTTCGGCGGACATATTGGCCGCGCCGAGAATGGCGTTGACCCGGGTCTGCGCGTCCAGCATCGCCGGACTGGCCGCGCCGACGAACGCGCTCTGCGCGTTGCGCAGCGCGTCATACTGCTTGTCATGGAGGGCCGCGATGTCCAGCCGTTCGCGGGCGGCCTTGGCCAGGCTTTGGGCCGCCTCGTTGATGCTCTTCATCGTCTCGCTGAGCCCGGAGACGACGGCCTTGTCGCCGCCGAGCTCGATGATCTCGTTGAGCTTCTGCTGCGTCTGTTCCTGAAATTCCCTGAGCTTCTTGGTGCGCTCGTTCAGGGCGTCCTCGCTTTGAGCCGCAAGCAGGGCAGGTCCCTGTGCCGCAAGGCTCGCGCTCAGTGCCGACAATTGCAGGCTGGCGGCAAGGCGCGGAATGTCCCGCCCGCTCAGTTCAGTCATGCGTCCGCCGAGATTCTGCAGCACCAGGCCGGCGCCGGCCGAGATCACGAGGCCCATGCCCGCGATCACCGCGAAGGCGGCGAACAAGCTGCCGCGCACGCCCCATGTCGGCATCTTGAAACGAGGCCTCAATCGGCCAAGGAAACTGCCAAGGAAACGGCCCAGGCCCAGACGGATCGCCATCGAACTTCCCCCACGCTCTTGCTTCTGTTTTGTGGCGGGCAGTATCGGTCGGGCCGGTTAAAAAAATCGCAATTGGTGCAATTGCTTGCGCTGGTTCCACAGAGCGAAAAAAAGAAGGGCCGGCAACTTGGCCGGCCCTTCGTCAGGATAAGGTTTTGCTAACCGCTCAGTAGCGCGCGACCGTCGAGTTGGCCCAGTTGAAGCGATAATTGACGCCAGCCTTGAAGGTGTGGTCGTCGGTGGTGAAGTTGCCGGTGCCCGCGAGCGGGCCCGCGGTGAAGTGCGCGTCGCCGAAATTGTAGTACTGGTACTCGGCCTTGGCCGACCAGTTCGGCGCGAACATGTATTCGAGGCCGGCGCCGACGGTGTAGCCGTTGCGATGATCGCCGTCGATGATGAAGCCGGTCGGAACGCCGCCGACCGTGACCTTCTCGTTGTTGTCCGAATAGGCGTAGCCGCCCTTCACGTAGAGGAGGCCCGGACCCCAGGTGTAGCCGACGCGGCCGGTGATCGAGCCGAGGCCGCGCTGGTCGTTGGTGTAGGCGACGCCGCCCGGGAACACCGCACCGACGCTGCCGGAGAGCCAGGAATACTGGCCTTCGACGCCGACCACGAAGTTCGGGTTGAACTGCCAGTCCGCACCGACCTGCACGCCGCCGAGGAAACGGCCGTTGCCGTTGTTGCCGGTGGAGAGGCCGTTGAAATTGTTGTCGCTGGAGAATGCGCCGCCGACGTGGGCGCCGAGATAGAATCCCGTCCAGTTGTAGATCGGCGCGGCATAGGCCGGCGCGGGCGCCTTGTAGTAGTTGCGGTTGCCGAGATCGGCGCCGACGGCCGGCGCAGCGGCGCCCACCACGAGCAGCGCAACGGTCGCAAACAGAATCTTCTTCATAGTCCAAACTCCAACACTTTAGGTCCCCGGCAGGCGCGCTTTCCGCGCCGTCGTTGGTTTTGCAGATAACTCGCTTTTGACGAAAATGCTGTCACATCCGTGGCACAGCGTGAGCCAACCTAACTTATTGGGCTGCAATTGATTTTCGTGCTTAATGGCGACTTAAGAAATGCTGAAGGAAGGCTTAACGTCGCGTCTTCCCGGTAACTTGCGCGCGGCTCTTGTTAACCGAGACGCCGCCGCGCCTCATCGCGCATCTGTTCGCGGAACGCCGCGCGCTTTGCCGGCCGGTCTTCCTCGCGCACGTCGTGACGATCGAAGATGTCGAACTTCTCCAGGATCGGATAGCGCTCGCTCGCCATCGCGAGCACGCGCAGCACCTTGGTCGCGGACGGCGTCGGGCCGCTGACCTCCCAGCGCCGGATGGTGTCGGCGCCGCCCTTCTCCGGCAATCCGCACAGCCTGGCCATGTCGGCCGCGGTGAGCTTGCGCTCGAGGGCATCGGAGAGGTCGGCGCGGAGTTGCTTCAGTTCGGGACCGGTCATGTCAATCGCGTTCAGGGGAGCTGCTGAAGGCAATGCACTAGCGCTGATTCGGGTCCATCCGAAGGCGGCGAGGGCACGCCCCCCGCGCTCCGGCACCTTCGTGTGCGCACGGAGTTATGAACGGAGTGCCCATGGAAATCCTCCGACGAATGAACAGATGGCACAACGGGCCCGCCATCGAAGGGATCAGCCATGACAACCGTGAAACTCGCCATTGCCGCACTCATCACGACCGGACTGCTTGCAGCCCCCTTCGCGGCTGAGGCGAAGAAGCACCGGTCGAGCAGACATTACAGCACCGGTGTGGTGGCCCCGGCCTATGGCGGCGCCGTATCGCCGGCGACGCAGGGCGGGTCCGCTTACGGGGCGTCCGGACAGGCGGTCGGCACGGTCACCGCACCGTCGATCGGATCGTACAACTGGCCGTCGGTCGGCGTGACCAATTCGGTCCCGACCTGGAGCAACACCACGCGATAGAGGCGCGCGTCGATGCCGGTCAGCGCGTGCCGGCCGCGAGGCGGGAGAGCAGGGTGAGCGCGACCAGCAGGGTCGCGACCGACAGCATCGTCGTGACCGAGACGGTGGCCGCAACCAGCTTCTCCTCGACCTTGTGCTCGTGGGCGAGAACGTACACGGTTTTCGCCGTCGGCACGGCGGCGCATATGACGGCGGCGACGGTGTCGAGCGGATTGAGGCCGGTGATTAAGCAAAGTCCGTAGACGATCAGCGGCATCACCACCAGCTTCACGGCTGCGAGCGCGAACGATGCCTTCAGGTTCGATCGCAAGCCTTCGACCGAAAGGCCGAGCCCGATGGCAAACAGCGCGCAGGGCGTGAGTGCAGCCGCGATCATGTCGAGATAGGCCGCGACCGGTGCGGCAATCGGCAGACCCGTGATCGCCCATGCGAGCCCGACGAGCGTCGACAACACCATCGGATTGAGCAGGATCTGTTTCGCGAGGCCAGCGGAGTGCGCAGGCCCGCGCGCGTCCCTTTCCAGCAGGATGACCGTGATCGGAAACATCACGGCGGCCACGAACACGGTCGCCACCGCAGCGGGCAGGACGGCGGGCTGGCCGTAGATCGCGTGCAGGATCGGAAGCGCCACGAAGCCGGTGTTGGTCATGGCCGCGGCCATGCCATGGATGGTGCTGCTGGCGAGATCATGCTTTCCGCCGGCGCGGACGGCCACGAAGACGAGCGCGAAGCAGAGCAGCGAGCCGCCGCCAAACGCGAGCAGGAAGCGCCATTCCAGCAGATTGCGCGCCGGCTCCTGCGCGATCGTGACGATCAGCAGCGCCGGCATCGCCACGTTGTAGGCGAAATGCACCAGCGCATCGGCGAGCCCGCGCGAGAGATAGCCGAGCGCGCCGGCCAGCCAGCCGGTGACGATGATCGCGAATACGGGAAGAACGAGGCTGGCGACCTCCATCCGGCTTCCCCCTTTGCCAGGCGGCTCCGTGCCATCCTAGCCCGGCGGTGCGTCGTCGTCACGGCTCAGCGGGATCGGGTGGATCCTATCAGGCGCCCCGGCCACCCTGTTGACCGATCACGCAGCGCCACGCCGCCAAGCGTTCGGCCGGATGCTGGTTCATCCATTCGGCGAGCTGCGGCGCGCCCATCAGGCAGGACTGCATCGAGACGTCGGCGAAGTCCGACGTGGTGACGATCTGCTCGTGACAATTGGCCGGAGAGGAGAGGCTGCAGAGCACGGCGATGATCTTGATCACGACAGGTTTTCCACGTTGCCGCGGGCCGCGCGATTGCTCGTTACCTGCTCCTGCTCGCCGACCGGATCATCCGGCGGGAAGATGCTGTCATAGATCGCGCGTGCCTCCTGGATGAGGCGCAATCGCTCGCGCTCGGATCTCGAGACAAATTGAATAACCTGGCCCATGTTTGGCTCCGAAGAGATTGGCAAGCCCATCATCAGATGATGGAAATCATTCCATCCCGATGTGGGGTGCGGCCTGGCGCTTTGAAGCTGTGCGGGCGGTCACGGGGAATAAAAAGCGCGTGACTGCGCCGTTACGCCGATGCGGTGCATATCGGTCCAATATCGGTTCCGGGCCAGAACGGGGTACCGACGCCAGGTCAGCAATCTCACGCCGCCGGCGCGCGCTCCTTCCGGCCGGGCACCGCTGCGAGCAGCTCGCGCGTATAGGCGTGCTCGGGCGCGGCGAACAGCTGCGCTGTTGGCTTCAGCTCGACGATGGCGCCGCGCTGCATCACCGCGATGCGGTCGCAGATCTGGGCGGCGACGCGCAGATCGTGGGTGATGAACAGCATCGAGAGGCCGAGGCGCGCCTTGAGGTCTTCGAGCAGTCTCAACACCTGCGCTTGCACCGAGACGTCGAGCGCGGAGACCGCTTCGTCGGCAACGATGATCTCGGGCTCGAGTGCGAGCGCGCGGGCGATGCCGATGCGCTGGCGCTGGCCGCCGGAGAATTCATGCGGATAGCGTTCGAGCGCGCCGGCGTCCAGGCCCACCATCTTCAGGAGATCGCGGGCGCGGTCGAATGCGACCTTCGGATCGACACCGGCTGCGATCGGGCCGTCGGCGATGATGTGGCCGATCTTGCGGCGCGGATTGAGCGAGGCGAACGGATCCTGGAAGATCATCTGGATGCGATGGCGCTCAGTGCGCAGCGCCTTGCCCGTAAGCGAGGTCAGATCGGTCTCGCCGATCCGCACCGTGCCGCGGTCGGCTTCGATCAGCCGCATCACGAGGCGCGCCACCGACGACTTGCCGGAGCCGGATTCGCCGACGAGGCCGAGCGTCTCGCCCTTGAGGATGTTGAAGTTGACCTCGCGCGCGGCATCGACGCGGCGGTCCTCGCGAAACCAGCCGCCCGAGGTGACGTAGGTCTTGTCCAGCCCGATCACCTCGACGGCCCTGGCCTGGTCGTCGAGCGGCTCGCGCGACGGCGGATCCATCGACGGCACGGCCGCGAGCAGCGCCTTGGTGTAGTCGTGCTGCGGCTCGTCGAAGACGTTGGCCGCTGGGCCTTCCTCGACCACCCTGCCGTGCCGGAGCACCACGACCTGGTCGGCGATATCGGCGACCACGCCGAAATCATGGGTGATGAACATCACCGCCATGTTGCGGTTGCGCTGGAGGTTGCGGATCAGTTTCAGGATCTGCGCCTGCGTGGTGACGTCGAGTGCGGTGGTCGGCTCGTCCGCCACCAGCACCGCCGGCTCGAGCGCGAGCGCCATCGCGATCATGGCGCGCTGGCGCTGGCCGCCGGAGAGCTGGTGCGGATAGGCGCGGACGATGCGTTCGGGGTCGGGCAGGCCGACCTCGCGTGCCAGCGCCAGCGCTCTTGCGCGCCGCTCTTTGGGCGTGAGCAGGCCGTGGGCCTCGAACATCTCCGCCATCTGGTCGCCGATCCGCATCAAGGGATTGAGCGCGGTCATCGGCTCCTGGAAGATCATTGCCAGCCGGCGGCCGCGCAGATCGCGCCAGCCGTCGTCGTCCAGCTTGAGCAGGTCGCGGCCCTCGAACTGGATCTCGCCGGAGGTGACGTTGACCGTATCCGGCAGCAGCCCCATCAGCGCATGCGCGCACATCGACTTGCCGGAGCCGGATTCGCCGACGACGCAGACGATCTTGCCGGGCCGAAGGTCGAGCGAAACGCCATCGACGGCGAAGGCACGCTCGGCGCCCTTGGGCAATGCGATCTGCAGGTTCTTGATGGAGACGGCGGGCGGAGCGGTCATCATCAGCGTCCCTCCCGCGACAGGCGCGGATTGAGCGCGTCGTTGAGGCCTTCGCCGATCAGGTTCAAGCCGAGCACCGAGATCAGGATGGCGACGCCGGGAAACACCGTGATCCACCAGGCCTGCCGGATCACGGTGCGGCCGGCGCCGACCATGTAGCCCCAGGAGATCAGATTGGGATCGCCGAGGCCGAGGAAGGCCAGCGAGGATTCCAGCAGGATCGCGGTCGCCACCATCAGCGAGGCCAGCACGATCACCGGCGACAGCGCGTTGGGCAGGATCTCGCGCAGGATGATCCAGGTGTTGCTCTGGCCGGTGACGACCGCGGCCTGGACATATTCGCGGGTGCGCAGCGACAGCACCTCGCCGCGCACGAGGCGGGCGACCGGCGGCCAGCTCACCACCGCGATCGAGGCCACGATCGAATAGATCGAGGGCTGCAGGATCGCGACCAGCACGATCGCCAGCGCGAAGCTCGGAATGGTCTGGAAAAATTCGGTGAAGCGCATCAGGGCGTCGTCGACCTTGCCGCCGAAATAACCGGCCATGGCGCCGATCGGCACGCCGACGACCAGCGCCACCAGCGTCGAGACGAGGCCAACGAGCAGCGATACGCGTGCGCCAAAGATCATGCCGGCGAAAACGTCGCGGCCGAGCGCGTCGGTGCCGAGCGGCACGGTCGAGAGCGTGAACGGCGGCAGGAACGGCCGCTGCACCATGCGCCAGGGCGAGTTCGGGAACAGCATCGGTCCGAACACCGCGATTCCGATCGCAAGCAACAGGATGATGAGCCCGATGACGCCGCTCGGGCTGCGCAGCATCGATTTCCAGAACTGTTTCATGAGGCGAATTCGATGCGCGGATCGACCAGTCGATAGACGAGGTCGGTGATGAGGTTGAAGATCAGGACCATGGCGGAGCAGATCACGAACACGCCGAGCAGGAGGTTGTAGTCCCGCTGGAGCAGCGCGTCGTACATCAGGCGCCCGATGCCGGGCCAGGCGAACACGGTCTCGGTGATGACGGCGCCGCCGATCAGCGTGCCGGAATGCACGCCGGCGAGCGTCACGACGGGCAGCAGCGCGTTGCGCAGCACGTGGCGACGCTGGATCACGGCGTCGGAGAGGCCCTTGGCGCGCGCGGTCTTGACGAAGTCGAGGCGTTTCACCTCCAGCATCGAGGCGCGCGTCATGCGGGTATAGGTCGCCATGAAGAACAGGCCGAGCGTCATCGCCGGCATGATCAGGTGTCTTGCGACGTCGACCGCGTGGGCAGGGCCAGTGAGATTGGCGCCGACCGTCTCGTAGCCGAAGCTCGGCAGCCAATCGAAGGTGACCGAGAACAGGAGGATGCCCATCAGCGCCACCCAGAAGATCGGCATGGCGTAGAAGATCAGGGCGAACACGGTGATGCCGGTGTCGAGAAAGGTTCCGGCAAAGCGCGCCGCGAAGGTGCCGAACAGGACGCCGAGCATCAGCGAGATCGCGAAGGCGGTCAGCGTCAGCAGCAGGGTCGCCGGCAGCCGTTCGAGGATCAGCTTCGACACCGGCGCCTGCTGGCGGAAGGAGAAGCCGAGGTCGAAGGTGACGACGCCCTTGACGTAGATGAAGAGCTGTTCGGGCAGCGGCTTGTCGAGGCCGAACTTTTCACGGAGCTGCTTGACGAAGACCTGGTCGCTGGCGCCGGCCTCGCCCGCCATCACGACCGCGGGATCGCCGGGCGCAAGCCGGATCAGGAAGAAATTGAGGACGACGATCGCGAGCAGGACGATCACGCCCTTCACGACACGCTGAGCGACGAAGGAGAGCATATTATGGGTGGTTCATATTGGGTGACGTGACCTTTGGCCACTGGGGTAGTGCGTTCCCTCGCCCCGCTCTTGCGGGGTCGAGACGAGCTTCGCTCGCTCTGAGAGGGTTGGGGTGAGGGGCCTCTCTCCACGCGTGAGAATTCTGATGGACCTGTACCCCCTCACCCGCCGCGCTCTGCGAGCGCGTCGACCTCTCCCCGCAAGCGGGGAGAGGTGAAGTCAGGAACGCCCTCACTTGTCGAGCCATGCGTCCTTGAAGCCGTCATTGACGCCGATGCCGGTGGTGATCAGGTTCTTGACCTTGCAGCGCATGATGGTCGGGAATTGCAGCTCGAGCATCCAGGCCACCGGCACGTCCTCGACCAGGATCTTCTGCACCTTCTCGTAGATCTCCTTGCGCTTGGAATCCGGGGTCGCGACGGCGCCATCGGCGAACAGCTTGTCGATCTCCGGGTTGGAGTAGCCCTCGACATTGTTGAACACCTGGCCCTTGGCGATGGCGCTGGAGACGTAGTTGCGCCCGACGCCGAGGGCTGGATCGCCGTACTGGTAGAGATAGGTGAAGGCGATGTCGTAGTCCCAGTCGCCGATCTTCTGGTTGCCGCCGGCAACGTCGGTGGCGATCGTCTCGATGTTCATGCCGACGTCCTGGAGGTTCTGCTTCACGGCTTCACCCCAGCGCTGCCAGGTCTCGCCATAGGCGAGCGGCAACAGGCGGATCTTCTCGCCCTTGTAGCCGGCTTCCTTCAGCAGCGCCTTGGCCTTGGCCGGATCGTACGGATATTTCGGCACGTCGGCGGTGTAGTACTTGATGGTCGAGGCGGACGGGCCGGTCGCGACCTTGCCGAGCCCGTTCCAGATCACGTCCTTGGCGAAATCGCGGTCGATCGCGTACATGATCGCCTGCCGTACCCGCTTGTCCGCGAGCGGTCCCTGGCGGTTGTTCAGCCACAGCCAGGCCAGCGGCGAGAAGAACTCCCAGCCGGCGCCGGTGACGCAAGTGTCCTTCAGCTTGGACAGCCGCGGCACGTCGAAATTCTCGACCGAGCCGCCGGGCAGCACGTCGACCTTGCCGGTCTCGTACGCCACCGAGCGCGCGGCGGCGTCGGGGATGATCTGCCAATAGACCTCGTCGAGATAGGGCTTGCCCTTCTCGTGGTAGTTCGGGTTCTTGACCATGCGGATGAACGAGCCCTTCTGCCATTCCTTGAACATGAAGGGGCCGGTGCCGACGGGCGCGTTGTTGTAGGGGTTGGTCTTCCAGTCGGTGCCTTCATAGAGATGCTTCGGCACCATCGGCATCGAGCCGACCTCGAAGATGCCGAGGAACGGGCCGAACGGCTGCTTCAGCGTGAACACCACCGTGTAGTCGTCGGGCGCCTCGACCTTGTCGACCTGCACGAGGTTGGCGCGGGCGCGCGCATGGGTCTGCTTCAGCATCTCGATCGAGAACAAGACGTCGGCTGACGTGAAGGGCTTGCCGTCATGCCAGGTGACGCCCTTCTTGAGCTTGAAAGTGTAGGTCTTGGCGTCCTCGCCGACGGTCCAGCTCTCGGCGAGCTCCGGCTGCGGCTCGAGCTTGGGGCTGTAGCGCAGCAGGCCCTCGAAGATGTTGCCCGACACCATCTGAACCGGGCCGTTCTGGACCATCGCAAGCATCAGGCCGGGCGGCTCGGGCTGGATCACGGCATTGATCACGCCCCCCGTTTTCGGCTCTTGCGCCAGCGCCGAGGCCGTGAGGCCGCAAGCCAGGAGGACACCAAGCAACACTCGTTTTGGCATGTCGTATCTTTCTCAAGCGAGACCAGCCGCAAACGCTTCGCACGTCATGGCGCGCAAAGCTACGGCCGGCTCATCCCAGTCCCCATCCGGTATCAAGGCTCACATAGTCTCATTCGGCGCCGCAAGATGAAAGTCTCGACACTGTTCGCACAAAAAATGTACAGCGCGTCCTGTTTTCACTTGATTCATTGTCCTGTCACGGAGACAAGTCGGCCATGGACAATGCCACACGCTCCGAACGGTCCCGCAACGCCGCGCTCGAAGCGGCGATCAGGATCATTGCGCGCGACGGGCCCGGCCGGCTGACACTCGACGCCATTGCGCGCGAGAGCGGCCTCAGCAAGGGCGGCGTGATGCATCAGTTCCGCACCAAGGAAGCCGTGCTCAAGGCGCTGCTGGAGCGGCAGATGGAGCATTTCGAGGAATTCTCAACCCGTTATATGGCGAAGGTGAGTGAGACCTCGGCGAATCCCAATCTGGCCACGCAGCTTGCGACCGTGCGCGAAGCGGCCACGTCGCCGAATTCCGCCGCGCTGGCGCTGGTCGCGGCCATGGTCGAGAATCCCGGCCTGATGTCGCTGCCGCGCGACCGCGAGATGAAAAGGGTGGAGGCCATCAAGGCGGAGGCCGCTGATCCCGAGCTCGCGCTGTTGCGCTGGGCAGCGGCGCGGGGACTATTGTTGAGCTCGTTGTTCGGCATGTCGCCGCTTGGCAAGGACGAGCACCAGCGGCTGTTCGCGCGTCTGCTCGATGACGATCAATGGCGCCCGCTCGAAAAGCCGGCCAAGGCCCGCGCCGCAAAAGCCGGCGGGGCATCCGCGGCGAAGGCTGGCGCAGCGCGCAAGCGCGCCTGATTCATCGTTAACGAACTCCAACCGGACGCTGCCCAAAACCGCGCCTGCGGCCAAATGTGCCAGGTCCTCATTTCCGTGCTTTACAAACCAACTGGTCGGTTTTATAAGTGGAAACACTGAGACGGCCCACGGCGTCTGAAATGGCCCCGGACGATGCCTTGGGCCGGCAATGGTGAGCGCCGCAGCCGCGTCTGGTCCCAAAACGCGGCTGCGGTCCCCATCGCCCTTGCTGAAAGCCGCTAGAGGAGTCTGGAATGGATCGCTCGATCGCCTTGCGCGGTCTGGGAACGCTGGTGCTTTGCGCGGCCGCGGCCGGCTGCGCCTCGGTCGCGCCCGTGCCCTATTCGGAGATGGCGTCCTCGGCCTACATGGCCCCGGACAGGTCGGACGCCTCCGGCCGCGTGCCCTACCGCTATTCCACGCCGGTCGACTGGCGCGCATATAATAAAGTGATCCTCGATCCCGTCGTGCTTTACCGCGGCAAGGATCATCAGTTCGGCGACATGTCCGACAAGGACAAGGCGACGCTCGCCGCCTACATGCAGAATTCCTTCGCCGAGCGGCTGCGCGGCCGCTTCGCGCTGGTGCGCGCGCGCGGACCGAACACGCTGCGGATCAGGCTGACGCTCACCGGCGCCGTCACCAACACGCCGGTGCTCGGCACGCTCTCGCGCTTCGACCTCGCCGGTGCCGTCTACAACGGCGTGCAGGCCGCGCGCGACGGCGAGGGGACGATGACCGGCTCGGTCGTCTATGGCGTCGAGATCTTCGACGCCGCCACTTCCCGCCTGCTCTCTGCCTACGTCACCAAGCAATACCCGGGCGCCTACGACATCAAGGCCAGCGTCGGCGCGCTCGCAGCCGCCACCGCCGGCCTCGACAAGGGCGCCGACGCGCTGATGGCGCAACTGAACTGACGCGGCAACCCGCGCAACGAAAGGCATCGTAGATGAACATTTTTCTCCGCTTCGTGCTGCGCGTCGCGATCACCGTCGTGATGATGATCATCGGCGGCCGCGCCGGCGCTGCCGCGCCCACCGATCCCAGCGGCACCTGGCTGGTCGAGGACGGCCGCGCCCGCATCCGGCTCGAACGCTGCGGTCCATCGCGCGAGCGCATCTGCGGCTTCATCGTCTGGATGAAGGAGCCGGCTGACAAGCGCGGCCAGCCCTATCGCGACAAGGAAAATCCCGATGCGGACAAGCGCGCTCGCGCGCTGCTCGGCCACCAGCTCATCATGGGCTTGCAGGCGACACCCGAGGGACGGTTTGCCGGCGACATCTACAATGCGGAAGACGGCAAGTTCTATTCGGTCTCGCTGTGGCGCGAATCTCCCGACCGCCTCAAGCTCAAGGGTTGCCTGATCAAGTTCCTGTGCCAGACCCAGACCTGGCAGCAGACCCTCGATGTGCTGCCCGGCCAGCTCGTCGGCCTGACCGGCGATCTAAACGGCCCGCGCGCCGACAAGGAATGGGCGGCGGTGCCGGCCCCGAAGCCGATGCAGGCGAAGGCGAAGTAGCCTTCAGGGCGTTCGCAGCGCCCGCCGCAATTCGTCGAGCGCGTCTGCGAGTTGCTCGCGATGCGCGATGTCGTCCTTGGGGAGAGCGGCGACGCTGCTTGCGAGCTCACGCAGGATACCGGCGAGCAGGCCGAAATTGATGTGCAGATGCACCGATTTGCGTTCGTCGGCCGCCCCCGGATGTTGCAGCACCAGCGCGACGCCGCTCCCGTCGAGACGTGCCTCGAACCGCGATGAGTGCTCGAAGGTGCCGACATAGAACTTGTCGGGATATTCGAGCGCGACCTCTGCCTTGTCGGGAACCGGCCTGGACATCTGAACCTCTCGATACCCCCGCATTCTGACCGGGAATAAACCGGGCCGCCTTGCGATAGGTCAGAGGCGTCCGCTTCCGGATTTGATCCGGATCAAAGCCAAGCCGCTGCTTCTGCGATCGAATGGCAACTGGCCGGACGGCGCGTTGCGTGCCTTGGTCCTTTCAGCCGTGAGACGATCGATGGACATGCAGGCCACGAATATCCCCGCGGGCGACGACAGCGGACCTGATGTCGTCGGAGCGGAACTGGATGAGGGCGTGCAGCGCTGTCTGCAATTGCTTGTTGATGCGGGCTTCCGGCCAACGCGCCAGCGCCTGGCGCTCGGCCAGTTGCTGTTCCTGCGCGGCCATCGCCACGTGACCGCCGAGGGGCTCTATGAAGAGGCGCTGGCGGCAAACGCGTACCTGTCGCTCGCGACCGTCTACAATACGCTGAACCAGTTCACCGAAGCCGGCCTGCTGCGCCGGATCGCGGCCGACGGCATCAAGTCGTTCTTCGATACCGACACATCCGTGCATCCGCACTTCTACCTCGAAGGCGAGGATGTGCTGGTCGACGTCGTCGACGGCCTCGCCCTCACCAGGATTCCCGAGGCACTTCCCGGCCACGAGATCGCGCGGCTCGACGTCATCGTCCATCTGCGCCGGAAGAGCGTGTAGCGCCGCCGCACAAGTTGATCGCGCCACTTACCCTCCCCTGGAGGGGGAGGGTCGATCGCGCGCAGCGCGAGGGAGGGTAAGAGCAGCGCCGCGCCTCACCGCAACCCCGCCCGGCGGAATCCTTCCAGATAGTGCTCGCGATCGGCGTCGCTGGCCCATGGCAGTTGCGTCGCGATCCAGTGCAGCGAGATGCCCGGCTGGGTGCGGCGGAGCTCGCCCAGCGCCATCTCCGCAAGTATCCCGTCGCCGGTCATGCCGGCGGACACGGCGAGCACGCGATAGGCGCCGGTGAGGTCGCCGCGATGGCGGATCGCCTCGCGCGCGAGCGCGATGGCCTCGTCATAGCGCCGCTCGGTGAAGCGCGCATAGCCGGCGATACCGTGATAGATCGCCAGCGACGGGTCGCGCGGTGAGAGCCGGATCGCCCTCTGCGCCGCCTCAAACGACTCCCTCGACCGCCCGGCATAGGACAGCGCCAGCGCGTAATAGCCCTGCGCCAGCGAGAAGTTCGGATTGAGCGCGAGCGCCTGCTCGAACTCGGACAGCGCGTCCGTAAGCCTGCGCGTCGAGAAGTAGACGCTGCCGAGCCCGGCATGCGCCCAGGCATCCTCATGATCGCAGCGCACCGCGGCCAGCGCGGCGCCTTCCGCTATCGGCGCCACCCTGGCCAGCTCGGCCCAGCCGAGATGCGCGCCGAACATGTGGTTCGCCGCGAGCAACGCCAGCGCCTGGCCGTAATTCGGATCGATCCCGATCGCGCGCTCGAGCAGCGCCTGTGCGGCCTCGTGATCCTGCCGCGTCACGCGCCAGTAATGCGACAGCGCGCGCATCAACAGATCCCAGGCGTCGAGGCTCGCGGGCGGCTTGCGACGGCTACGAAAATCCTCGGCCGCGTGGATCTGCGGCTCGATCGCGGCGACGATCGCGTTGGTGATCTCGTCCTGCACGGCGAAGACGTCGACGAGCTCGCGGTCATAGCGCTCCGCCCAGAGATGGCTGCCCGACGTCGCGTCGTTGAGCTGCGCGGTGATGCGCACCCGGTTGTTCGCCTTGCGCACGCTGCCTTCGACGATGTAGCGGACGCCGAGCTCCTCTGCGATCTGCCTGATATGGACCGCGCGTCCCTTGTAGGTGAAGGACGAGTTGCGGGCGATCACCATGAACCAGCGCTGCTTCGACAGCGCGGTGAGGATGTCCTCGCTGATCCCGTCGCCGAAATAGTCCTGTGCGGGATCGCCGCTCATGTTCTCGAAGGCGAGCACCGCGATCGCCGGGCGGTCCGCCGCGGCGCGCGGCCGGGCAGGGACGGGCTCGGCGGGCGCAGGCGCCGCTGCCACTTCTTCCCGGACGTCGCCGATGAAACGAAAGCCCTTGCGCGGGATCGTCTTGATCAGCCGTTGTGCGGCGCCGTCGTCGCCGAGCGCCTTGCGCGCGGCATTGATCCGGCTGTTCAGGGCGGAATCCGAGACGATGCGGTCGCTCCAGATCTGGCTGATCAGGTCACCCTTGCTGACCACTCGCGCCCGTTGCGCGACGAGGTAAAGCAACAGATCGAACACCTGGGGCTGCAACGGCACGGCAACCCCGGCGCAGGTCAGTTCGCGCAGGTCGCCGTCGAGCACGTTGTTTTCAAAGCAAAATCGCACGTTTCTGTCGTCTCAAGCAAAAATCAAAGTCGTCTCAGGCGAAAATCAACCGTCCGCGAAAGTCTTGGGCGCACCGATGCGGCATGGTGCAGCCACCAATGAAGTGCCGGCGTTTTGGCACAACGGAGCTTTCCATGTCCCAAATTGATCACCAGGTTCATTCGATCGGCCCGGAGGTTGCGGGCTCACGCATTTTCAAGTTCATCGCCTTTCTGTACGGAATTGCGGCGTATCTCGTGTTTTTCGTCACCATTCTCTACGCTATCGGCTTCGTGATGGGGCTGGTGGTGCCGAAGACCATCGACACCGGAGCCGAAGCGCCCGTCGTTCGCGCGGTCATCATCAATCTGCTGCTGATGTCGCTGTTCGCGGTTCAACACAGCGTGATGGCGCGCCAGCAATTCAAGGCGTGGTGGACGCAGTTCGTCCCCAAGCCGGTCGAGCGATCGACTTACGTGCTGTTCGCGAGCCTGTCATTGCTCCTCCTGTTCTGGCAGTGGCGTCCGCTGCCTGCGGTCATATGGGAGGTCGAGAATCCCGATCTTGCCGTGACGCTGGTCACGCTGTCCTTCGCGGGTTGGATATTGGTGTTCACCTCGACCTTCATCATCAATCATTTCGAGTTGTTCGGATTGCATCAGGTGACCAACCATCTCGTCGGCAAGGAAGCGACGCCGCCGCGTTTCAAGACGCCGCTGCTCTACAAGTTCGTCCGTCATCCGATCTATCTCGGCTTCATCATCGCGTTCTGGGCGGCACCGGTCATGACCGCGGGCCATCTGCTGTTCGCGGCCGTGACCACGCTCTACATCTTCGTCGGCATCGCGCTGGAGGAGCGCGACCTCGTCGATCTCTTCGGCGACGAATACCGGCAGTACAAACAACGCGTGTCGATGCTTATTCCCTGGCGCCGGTCAGTTTAGTCGTCGCATCTTTCCGTCGCGTCCGCCGAAAGGAGGATGCGCGACGGAACTAAGGCGCGTATCTCGCCGGACACCAGCCTTCAACGTCCCTCGGGGTGATTCCCCCTCACTCCGAGGCCACCAGCGCGAGCGAAGCTCGTCGCGACCCCGCATCCGCCTTCGCCGAGATCTCGGTGAACCGGAGCGGGGAGAGGATTTCCAACCTTCATTAACGGAGACGACCAAATGAAACATGTCGGACACTGCTTCTGCGGCGCGGTTACGGTCGAGGTCACGGGTGCGCCGGAGGCGATGGGCTATTGCCATTGCGGCTCCTGCCGGTCCTGGTCCGGCGGACCGGTGAACGCCTTCAGCCTGTGGAAGCCCGACGCCGTGCGCATCACCGAAGGCGCGCAGCATGTCGAAACCTTCGCCAAGACGCCGCTCAGCCAGCGCAAATATTGCAGGAAGTGCGGCGGCCATCTCATGACCAATCACCCGCCGCTCGGCCTGACCGACGTCTTCACCGCCACCATCCCCACCCTGGCGTTCACGCCCGGCGTCCATGTCAACTACGCCGAGACGGTGCTGCCGATGCGCGACGGCCTGCCCAAGCTGAAGGATTTCCCCGCCGAGTTCGGCGGCAGCGGCGAGATGATGCAGGAGTAGGAGGCTCTGCTCTTCCTTCTCCGCTCGTGGGAGAGGGGAAGAGGGCTGCATCTCAGCCGTTCTCCACCAGAAACTCCACCCGCTCGGCGGCAAAGCGCGAATGCTTCGTCACCAGCGGCTTGCCATCGAGATCGTGGTCGGTGGCATCGACCACGAGGATCGGCCGTCCCAGCGGCAGATCGAGCCGTGCAGCGTCGGTCGCATCGACGATGCCGGCAGTGATCCGGGTCGCGCCGCGGCGATAGTCGCGGACGCCGAAGTGCTCGAGCAGTTTCGTCATCGAGCGCGTTGCTGCAAACACGCTGCCGGCACCCGGAAACAACTCCGCCGACAGCCATGTCGTGGAGACGCAGATCGGCGTGCGGTCGGCGAGGCGGATCGCCTCGATCCGCACCAGCGGCGCGCCGGCCTTCAAGCCCAGCTCGCGCGCCAGCTCTCGCGTCGCGACGTCGTCGGACGCCTCGATCAACTGACCGCGCGGTTCACGGCCGCCGGCGCCGACGATCTCGGAGAAGCGCGTGCGCGAGCGCAGCGGATAGGCGATGCGCTGCGCCTCGACATAGGTGCCGCTGCCGCGTTCGGCGCGCACCAGGCCGCGCTCGGCAAGGGCTGCCAGCGCCCGCCGCACGGTGTGGCGGTTCACGCGATAGGTCTCGGCGATCTCCATCTCGCCCGGCAGCTTGTCGCCGGCGGCAAAGCGGCCGTCGGCGATGCCGCGCTCGATGCCGTCGGCAACGAGGCGCCATAGCGCGACGCCCGTGGAGGCGGTGTCCTGCATGCTCATATCGCCGGTCAGCCTAGCCCGAAAATCACACGCTTGTCACGAAACAGTCATGGCGCTTCCGTATGAAGTTGTCTACTATCATAGACAACTTGAATTCGGCAAGTTCGGTGGCAAGTTCGGTGGATCGGGTGACGCAGCACAACAATCAGCAAGCCCAGCGCAAGGCCGCGATGGCCGTGCTGGCGCACGCGGAGGCGGGCGAGATCGCCGCTCGCCTCCGCGCTTTCGCCCTCCCGGCCCATCAGGACCTGCGCGCGCCGGAAAACGGCCTCGTCATGCTGCGCGGCCGGGTCGGCGGCGACGGCGCCCCGTTCAATCTCGGCGAAGCCACGGTGTCGCGCGCCGCGGTGCGGCTTGCGAGCGGCGAGGTCGGCTTCGGCTACACGCTCGGACGCAACGGTGAGAAGGCGCGCCTGATCGCGCTGTGCGATGCGCTGGTGCAGTCGCGGGATTTTTCCGCATCGGTCGAGCGGGACGTTATCGCACCGTTGCGCGAGCAGCTTACGATCCGGCGCAAGCAGGCGGCGGCCGAGACCGCCGCGACGAAGGTTGATTTCTACACCATGGTGCGCGGTGAGGGGTGAGATCATGACCACGATTGCGGAACTGCCGCAGGCGTTCGCCGACAAGGTGCTGTCGGCGCAATCGACATTTCGCTCGGTCATGGACGCGATGGCGCGGCCGGGCTCGGTTCAGCGCATCGTACCGATGGCCGGAACCCCCGGGCCGATGATGCGCGGCGCCGCCGCGATCGCGCTGACGCTGTTCGATCACGATACGCCGCTCTGGCTCGACGCGCGGATGGCCGAGAGTTCCGACGTCGCGAAATGGCTCAAGTTCCACACCGGCGCGCCGGTCATTCAGGATTCCTCGATCGCAAGCTTTGCCCTGATCAGCGACGGCGCCTTGCTTCCGGCGCTCGAGCGCTTCGCGCTCGGCACCAGCGAATATCCGGATCGGTCGACCACATTGATCCTCCAGGTCGATCGCCTTGACGCAGGGCAGGGCTTCGAGCTGCGCGGCCCCGGCATCGATGGCGTCGCGACGCTCCGGGCGTCGATCAAGCCCGCCGACCTGTTCGAGCGGCTGCGTGTCAACGAGACGCTGTTTCCGCGCGGCATCGACGTGGTGCTGGTCGCCGATGACGCCGTGGTTGCGATCCCGCGCACCACGCGCGTCGTGAGCAAAGGAAGCTAGGCATATGTATGTCGCAGTCAAAGGCGGCGAACGCGCGATCGAGAACGCCCATCGCCTGCTCGCCAATGCGCGGCGTGGCGATCAAAGCATTCCGGAAGTCTCGCTCGACCAGATCTCGGAGCAGCTCGGTCTGGCCGTGGATCGCGTCATGAGCGAGGGCTCGCTCTATGACCGCGAGCTCGCGGCGCTCGCGATCAAGCAGGCGCGCGGCGATCTGATCGAGGCGATCTTCCTGGTCCGCGCCTTCCGCGCCACGCTGCCGCGCTTCGGCGCCAGCGAGCCGGTCGACACCGGCGCCATGCGGGTGCAGCGGCGGGTGTCCTCGACCTTCAAGGACATTCCCGGCGGTCAGATCCTCGGGCCGACCTTCGACTATACGCATCGCCTGCTCGATCCCTCGCTCGCTGATGGCTTTGTGCCGGAGACGCCAGCGACGGCCGAAGCGTCCACAGCGCCGACGCCGCGCGTGACCGATATCCTGGGCCGCGACGGATTGATCGAATCTTCGCCGCAGGCTGAGGACGGCGCCAGCGTCGGCGATCTCACCCGCGAGCCGCTCAACTTCCCGGCGGACCGCGACCTGCGCCTGCAAAATCTCGCGCGCGGCGACGAAGGCTTCCTGCTGGCGATGGGCTATTCCACCCAGCGCGGCTACGGCCGCAACCATCCCTTCGCCGGCGAGATCCGCTTCGGCGAGGTCGAGGTCGAATTCTCCGCCGAGGACGTCGGCTTCGCGGTGCCGCTCGGCTCGATCGAGCTCACCGAGTGCCAGATGGTCAACCAGTTCAAGGGTTCCGCGACGGAGGCGCCGTGCTTCACCCGCGGCTATGGCCTCGCCTTCGGCCAGAGCGAGCGCAAGACCATGTCGATGGCACTGGTCGATCGTGCGCTCCGTGCCCGCGAGCTGGGTGAGGAGGCGCTCGCACCGGCGCAAGATGAAGAATTCGTGATGTCGCATTCGGACAACGTCCAGGCGACCGGCTTCGTCGAGCATCTGAAGCTGCCGCACTATGTCGACTTCCAGTCCGAGCTCGGCCTGCTGCGCAAGCTGCGTCAGGAGTTTGCCGAGGCCAACGCGCCTGATGCCATGAAGGAAGCCGCGGAATGAACGCGCCCGCCTACAATTTCGCCTATCTCGACGAGCAGACCAAGCGGATGATCCGCCGCGCCATCCTGAAGGCGATCGCGATCCCCGGCTATCAGGTGCCGTTCGCCAGCCGCGAAATGCCGATGCCCTATGGCTGGGGCACCGGTGGCGTGCAGGTGACGGCGGCGATCCTCGGTCCTGACGACGTGCTGAAGGTCATCGACCAGGGCTCCGATGACACCACCAACGCGATCTCGATCCGCAAGTTCTTTGCCAAGACCGCCGGCGTCGCGACCACGACGGCGACTGACGATGCGACCGTGATCCAGACCCGTCACCGCATCCCCGAGGCGGCGCTGCACGAGAACCAGGTGCTGGTCTATCAGGTGCCGATCCCGGAACCGCTGCGCTTCCTCGAACCGCGCGAGACCGAGACGCGGCGCATGCATGCGCTCGCCGAATATGGCCTGATGCATGTGAAGCTCTACGAGGACATCGCGCGCTTCGGCCACATCGCGACCGCCTACGCCTATCCGGTGAAGGTGAACGCACGCTATGTGATGGACCCGTCGCCGACGCCGAAATTCGACAATCCCAAGATGGACAATTGCCCGGCGCTGCAATTGTTCGGTGCCGGCCGCGAGAAGCGCATCTATGCGATCCCGCCTTACACGCAGGTGGTATCGCTCGATTTCGAGGATCACCCGTTCGAGCCCTATCGCTTCAACGCGCCTTGCGCGCTGTGCGCGGCCGAAAATTCCTATCTCGACGAGATCGTCACCGACGACAAGGGCGGACGCATGTTCGTCTGCTCCGACACCGATTATTGCGAGAGCCGTCAGGCCGCCGGCCATCACGGCAGCCTGAGCGCTGCGCCGTACAAGGAGAGGGCGCAGGAGAAATCAAATGGCTGATCACGACATGCTGGAAAACGACGAGCCGCTGCTGGTCGCGGAGTCGCTCAGCAAATCCTACGGCCGCATCGCCGCGTGCCGCGACGTGTCGTTCTCGCTCTATTCCGGCGAGGTGCTGGCGATCGTCGGTGAATCCGGTTCGGGCAAGTCGACGCTGCTCCAGCTGCTGTCCGGCCAGCTCGCAGCCAGCGGTGGCCACGTCTCCTACCGGATGCGCGATGGCGTCAGCCGCGATCTCGCCACGCTCGGCGAGGCCGAGCGGCGCTTCCTGTTCCGCACCGACTGGGGCTTCGTGCACCAGGATCCCGCGCAGGGTCTGCGCATGGCGGTCTCCGCCGGCGCCAATGTCGGCGAGCGGCTGATGGCGGTGGGATGGAATCACTACGGCCGCATCCGCGACACCGCGTCCGACTGGCTCGCGCGCGTCGAGATCGACACGGCTCGAATCGACGATGCGCCGCGCACCTATTCCGGCGGCATGCGCCAGCGTCTCCAGATCGCCCGCAACCTCGTCACCGAGCCGCGGCTGGTGTTCATGGACGAGCCGACCGGCGGCCTTGACGTGTCGGTGCAGGCGCGTCTGCTCGATCTGCTGCGCAGCCTCGTCGCCGAGCTGCATCTCGCCGTCGTCATCGTCACCCACGATCTCGCGGTCGCGCGGCTATTGTCGCATCGCGTGATGGTGATGAAGGGCGGCCGCGTCATCGAGACCGGTCTCACCGACCAGGTGCTCGACGATCCCCGCGAGCCTTACACCCAACTCCTCGTCTCCTCGATTCTGCCGCCATGAGCCCACTGATGACCGCCATGATCGACATCGCTGATGCCAAGAAGACCTTTACGATGCACCTGCAAGGCGGCATCGAATTGCCTGTCGTGCGCGGCGTGACCTTTCACGTCAATCCCGGCGAATGCGTTGTGCTGTCGGGCCCGTCGGGCGCCGGCAAGTCGTCGATCCTGAAAATGATCTTCGGCAATTACCGCTGCGACTCCGGCCGCATCGGCATTCGCCATCGCGGCGCGCTGATCGATCTGGCTGCCGCCGAGCCGCGGCAGGTCCTCAACGTGCGCCGCGCGACCATCGGCTATGTCAGCCAGTTCCTGCGCGCGGTGCCGCGGGTTGCTACGATCGACGTCGTCGCCGAGCCGCTGATCGTGAACGGCATGGCCCGAGCCGAGGCGCAGCAGCGCGCCGGCAGCCTGCTGCACCGTCTCAACATCCCCGAGCGGCTCTGGCAGCTCCCGCCCGCGACCTTTTCCGGTGGCGAGCAGCAGCGCGTCAACATCGCGCGCGGTTTCATCTCGGACCTGCCGATCCTGCTGCTGGACGAGCCGACCGCTTCGCTCGATGCCGCCAACCGCGCCGTCGTGGTCGAGCTGATCGCCGAGAAAAAGCGCCAGGGCGTCGCCATGGTCGCCATTGTCCATGACGACGAAATCCGGCATCTGATTGCGGACCGCATCGTCGATGTCACCAGCTTTGCCGCCGCCGCCTGAAGGAAATTGAAATGAACGCCAAGCCGAAGGACGCCGTGATCGCCAATGCCAGGATCGTGCTGGCTGACCGGGTGATCGAGCAGGGCTGGCTGGCTCTCGCAAATGGACGCATCGCCGAGATCGGCGAGGGCAGGGCACCCGCGGGTGCGGAGGATGCCGGCGGCGACCTCATCATGCCGGGCCTGATCGAGCTCCACACCGACCATCTCGAAGCGCATTACGTGCCGCGGCCGAAGGTGTTCTGGAATCCGGTCGCCGCCGTTGTCTCCTATGACGGCCAGCTCGCCACATCAGGCATCACCACCGTGTTCGACTCGCTTCGGGTCTGGCGCGAGGACGGCGCCGAGGAAGTCGACGGCCGTGCCGGCACGCTCGCCGCCGCGATCACGACCGCGCGCGACGCCGACCTGCTGCGCGCCGACCACTTCCTGCATCTGCGCTGCGAAATCCCGATGCCGAGCGTGGTCGAGGAGGCCAAGGAGCTGATCGACCGTCCCGATGTGAAGCTGATGTCGCTGATGGATCACACCCCCGGCCAGCGCCAGTTCCGCGACGAGGGCAAGCTGCGCGACTATTATCGCGGCAAGGGCGGCGGCAAGACCGATGCCGAGCTCGACGAGCTGTTCGCAAAACGCTTCGAGTATCAGAAGGCTCATGCTGCGACCAACATGCGCGAGATCGTGGCGCTGGCGCATCAGTACAAGATTCCGCTGGCGAGCCACGACGATACCACCGAGGAGAATGTCGCGGACGCCGTGCGCGATCGCGTTTCGGTGGCGGAATTCCCGACGACGCTGGAGGCCGCGCGCGGCCTGCATCAGGCCGGCATCGACATCCTGATGGGCGCGCCCAACGTCGTGCGCGGCGGCTCGCACTCCGGCAATATCGCTGCGGTCGATCTCGCCCGCGAGGGCCTGCTCGACATTCTCTCGTCGGACTACATTCCATCGAGCCTTTTGATGGCCGCGCTGCAATTGCCGGAACATGTGCCCGCGATCAGCCTTTCGGCGGCAGTTCGCACCGTGACGAAAGCGCCGGCCGAAGCGGTCGGGCTCTCCGACCGCGGCGAGATCGCGGTCGGCAGGCGCGCCGACCTCATCCGCGTGCACATCGCGGGCAGCGTCCCCGTAGTCCGCAGCGTCTGGCGCGAAGGAGGCCGGGTCGCATGAGCGAGACCGCGACCATGGCGCAGGGCGAGGCGGGTGCGATCGGCCCTGGCCGGCTCGTGCTCGTGGTCGGTCCCAGCGGCGCCGGCAAGGACACCTTGCTGCGGCTGGCGCAGGCGGCCTGCACCGACGATCAGAACGTCGTCTTTCCGCGTCGCGTCGTGACGCGGGAGTCCTCGGCGGCTGAGGACAACATTGCCATGAGCCCGGACGAATTCCGACGCGGGATCGATCACGGCGATTTCGCCGTGCATTGGGAGGCGCATGGGCATTCCTACGCGCTGCCGCTCGAAATCAACGACGACATCCGCGCCGGCCGCGCCGTCGTCGTCAACGTCTCGCGCACCGTGATTGCCGCGCTGCGCCAGGCCTATGCCGATGTCGTGGTGGTCGCCATCACGGCGCCGCCGGATGTGCTGGCGCAGCGGCTTGCCGCTCGCGCCCGGCACAGCGACGGCAATATCGCGGACCGGCTGTCCCGCAGCGTCGACGACGCAGCATCGCAGGCCGATGTCACCATCCTCAACGCCGGGGGCGCGGATTATCACAGCCGTCAGCTCGTGCGCGTGATCAGGAACGAAGGCTGGCGCGAGTAGCGACTAGTGCAAAGGAGAGTGGAAGAATGTCGGTAATCGAAACGGTCGAGCAGCTAGAGGCCATCTACGGCGCCACCAACGACGCCTCGACCGTGAAAGTCGCCGACCATGTGACGCCGCTCTATCGCATCTTCATCGAGAAGGCGCCGTTCGCGGCGCTCGCCACCATCGGGCCCGAGGGCATCGACTGCTCGCCGCGCGGCGATCTGCCCGGCTTCGTCCGCATTCACGACCCCAAGACTCTGATGCTGCCGGATCGCCGCGGCAACAACCGGGTCGATTCCCTGCGCAACATCGTGCGCGACCCGCGCGTGTCCCTGATGTTCCTGGTCCCCGGCTCCGGCAATGCGGTCCGCGCCAACGGCCGCGCGCATCTGTCGATCGATCCGGAGCTGCTGGCGTCCTTCAAGGTCGAAGGCAAGGCGCCGCGCAGCGTGATGGTGATGAATGTGGACGAGATCTACTTCCAGTGCGCCCGCGCGATCGTCCGCTCCGACCTCTGGAATCCCGACAAGCGGATCGATCCGAAGACCTTGCCGACGCCCGGCCAGATCCTCGCCGAGATGAGCCAGAACAAGGTCGGCGGCGCGGAATATGATCGCATCTGGCCGGAGCGCGCGGCTGCGACGATGTGGTAGTGCACTTACTCTCTCCCCCTTGTGGGAGAGGTGGCTCGCCGCGAAGCGGCGAGACGGGTGAGGGGTCTCTCTCCGCGAGTCCAGAATCGTAGGGTGGGCAAAGGCGCACTTGCGCCGTGCCCACCGCATGTCCAACACCGCGATAGAAATGGTGGGCACGCTCCGCTTTGCCCACCCTACGGCTGTCTCTTCTCCCTCTCCCCGTTCTTACGGGGAGAGGGGCCTCTCTCGACACGCGAGATCGTCGTGGGACCTGTACCCCCTCACCCCGACCTCTCCCCGCAAGCGGGGAGAGGTGAAGGAAGCCAGCCGCTCGCCTAGTTAAACGCCATCCCGCCGCTCAGCGCGATGGTCTGGCCGGTCATGTAGGCATTGTCGACCAGCAGCATCACCGCCTTCGCCACCTCCTCCGCGGTGCCGAAGCGGCCGAGCGGGATGCGGCTGACGAGTTGGGGCTGGCCGCTCATCATGTCGGTCTCGATCAGCGACGGCGCCACTGCGTTGACGGTGATGCCGTCTTTCACCAGCCGCGCAGCATAGCCGCGCGTCAGCCCCTCCATGCCGGCCTTGGACGCATTGTAGTGCGGGCCGATCGAGCCGGCGCCGCGGGCGGCGCCGGAGGAGATGTTGACAATGCGCCCCCATCTCCGCGCGCGCATCGCCGGCAACACCGCCTGCGTGCACAGGAAGGCGGATTTCAGATTGACCAGGATGGTACGGTCGAAATCGTCCTCGGTGAGATCGTCGACGCCGCGCGTGATGGCGATGCCGGCATTGTTGACGAGAATGTCGATGGGGCCAAGCTCGGCGGTGACGCGTGCGACCATCGCAGCGACAGCCTCGCGCTGCGACACGTCGGCGGCAACGGCGATGGCGCGGCCGCCGCGCTTGTTGATCTCGCCCGCCAGTTGCTCGGCCTGCCCGATCCGCTCGCGGCAGTTGATCGACACCGCCGCGCCGGCCTCGGCCAGCAGGCGGCAGACGGCGGCGCCGATCCCGCGTGAGCCGCCGGTGACGAGCGCCGTGCGCCCCTTCAGATCATTTGCCATGCCGGGATCTCCCAATCTTCTATTTTGCTCTCCGACGGAGCGTATCATGTGCGTCGCTCACGCGCGTTGAACTCATCGCGAGATGAATCTGCCTGTCAGCGCTTGCGGCGGGAGAAGCGACCCAACGCGCCGCACGTAATTATGGATAGCCATTTCATTGACCGATCGCGCCAATCGCTCGATATTTGCAGCATCGAAACTGCTCCTCGAGCCGAAGCCGCAACATGAGAACCGATCACCAGCGTAATCCAGGCGACATGCACGCGTGCATGATGCGGCGCTGTTTCTCGGCGGCCACCGGCGCCTGTTGTTGTTGCTGACCGCCTCCCTTTCAGCACGTCACATCGCAAATCCCAAGACAGGAACGCCGCAATCCCGGCGAATGAGCAGTCATGTCCCAAGCCCAGTTCGAAGCCCAGTTTGAAGCCCAGTCCAACGCCTACATCATCGAAATCCACGACCGCGCCGCCGGCATCATCACCCGAGACGCGCGCGGCTTCCGCTTCTTTTCCTCCGAGCGCCTGTTCGACAGCCTCGAAGGCCGCCAGTTCCGCTCCGCCCGCGAGGCCGAGCGGGCCGCGCGCGCGGTGTTCTCCGAGCGGAGCCGGCGCGCGAATTCGCAACTCTTCGCCAACTGATCCCACCGAAAGGACCGCGATATGATTACGCGACGACAAATACTCGCAACGACACTCCTGCTCGCGACCGCCTTGGCTGTCCCCGCACGCGCTGAGGACAAGCCCGCGGAAATCCGCATCGGCACCCAGAAAGGCGGCTTCTTCCCGGCGGTGCGCCAGCGTCAGACGCTCGAAAACGCCTTCAGGCCGCTCGGCATTGAGATCAAGTGGATCGACTTCCAGTTCGGTCCGCCGCTGCTGGAGGCCATCAATGTCGGCAGCGTCGATTTCGGCTATGTCGGCGACTCCCCGCCGATCTTCGCGCAGGCCGGCGGCGCAAAGATCCGCTACGTCGCCGCGGTGAAATCGGACGGCAACACCCAGGCGATCGTCGTGCCGAAGGACTCGCCGGTTCACGCGCTGGCCGATCTCAAGGGCAAGCGCGTCGCCTTCGGCAAGGGATCGAGCGCGCACAATCTCCTGGTCGCGGCGCTCGAGAAGGCCGGCCTGTCCTGGTCCGACATCACGCCTGCGCCGCTCGCGCCGGCCGATGCGACGGCGGCCTTCGTGAAGGGCTCGGTCGACGCCTGGTCGATCTGGGATCCCTATCTCGCGCTCGCCGAACTGAAGGAGAATGCGCGCGTCATCGCCTTCGACAAGGACGTGCACAAGCCGAACGCCTTCTACATCGCCGGCACCGATTTCGTGGAGAAATATCCCTCCCTCGTTGCGAAGCTCAACACGGCCTTCGCGTCCGAGGGCGTATGGGCGGATTCGCACCATGAGGACGTGGCGAAGGCGCAAGCCGAGGCGACCGGCGTCGACATCGAAGCTGTCAAGCGCTTCGTCGCCCGCTCCAATTATCGCGTGGTGCCGCTCGATGCCGAGGTGGTCAAGAGCCAGCAGGCGGTCGCTGACCGCTTCGCAAAGCTCGGCCTGATCCCAAAGCCGGTCAACGTCTCCGACATCGTCTGGAAATGGACGCCGGGGTCTTGAGCGGAGTCACTGGCAAGATATCGTCATGCCCGGGCTTGCCGTCTTCGCCCAGGCTTCGCCGGCCCAACACCTGTAAGCCCGGCGAAGCGTTCGCGGAGCCGGGTCCCGGGCATCCACGTTCTTCGCTCCGCGCGGCCAGACGTGGATGGCCGGGACATAGGCGAGCGGAAGCGACGCCGTCCTTCGGACGGCTATGCCCGGCCATGACATTGTAGAGGTACCTGACGCCAAACTTTCAGCCTTTCAGCGCCGCCAGCAACTCATCCGGGCGCTCGGCCATGATCATGTGGCCGGCGCCCGGCACCACGACGGTCTTCGCATGCGGGATCGCCGCCGCGAGCGCCTTGCCCGCCTTCGCCGGTGTCATCATGTCCCGTTCGCCGAGGATGAGCGTCGCAGGCACTTTGACGCTCGCGGCAGCTTGCAGCGCATTCGCGTAAGCATTGCAGGCCGACAGATCCCTGAACAGCACGCCCGGCTCGCAAGATTTCAGCACCGCCTGCGCGCCGCCATGCATCCACAGGCCCGGCGCGAGGCTGCCGCCGAGCTCGGCGTTGAAGCCGAGGCCCCAGATTGACACCATGTCGTTGGCATCCTGCGAGTTGGCTTCGGCCGCCTTCAGCAGATCAGGGCCGACCGTCATGGTCGCGGCGGTGCCGATCAGGCTCAGCGCGGCGACCTTGTCGGGGTGCCGCGCTGCCGTCTCCAGCGAGATCAGCGATCCCATGGAGTGGCCGATCAGATGCGCCTTCGCAGCTCCTGCGGCATCGAGCAGCGACGCCGTCCAGTCGGCCATCTCGGCGATGCTCGCGAGCGAGGGACCGGCCGAGCGGCCGTGACCGGGCATATCAGGCGCCAGCACGGAGTAGCCGTGATGGGCGAACCAGCGCGTGTGCAGCGCCCAGGTCGAGTGGTCGAAGCCGGCGCCGTGGATGAAGACGACCGCGGGCAGGGACTTGTCGAATTCGCGGCCGCCGGTTGCGACAAACACCTCGGCGCCGTTGACGGAGAGCTTCATGGCCTAAACCTTTTGCGAGATGCGCAGCGCTTGATTGAGGTCGTCGATGATGTCCGACGCCGTCTCGATGCCGACCGAGAGACGCACCAGCTCTTCGCCGATGCCGGCGGCCTTGAGCTGCTCGGCGTCCATCTGCTGGTGCGTGGTCGAGGCCGGGTGGATCACCAGCGTCTTGGCGTCGCCGACATTGGCGAGATGGCTGATCATGCGCAGCTGCTCGATGAACTTGCGGCCGGCGGGCCGTCCGCCCTTGATGCCGAAGGAGACGATCGAGCCGGCGCCGCGCGGCAAGAGCTGCTTGGCGAGCTGGTAGTCCGTGTGGTCCTCGAGCGAGGGATGCAGCACCCAGTCGACGGCCTTGTTGGTCTTCAGCGCCTCCAGCACTAGGTGCGTGTTCTGCATGTGGCGGTCCATGCGCACGCCCAGCGTCTCCACGCCCTGCAAGAGCTGGAACGCGTTGGTCGGCGACAGGCAGGCGCCGAAATCGCGCAGGCCCTCGGTGCGCGCGCGCATGATGAAGGCTGCGGTGCCGAACTGCTCGTCGAAGACGATGCCGTGATAGCCGCCATAGGGCTCGGTCAGCACGCCGAATTTTCCGGATGAACGCCAGTCAAAACGGCCACCGTCGACGATAGCGCCGCCGATCGCGATGCCGTGGCCGCCGATCCACTTGGTCGCCGAATGCATGACGATGTCGGCCCCGAGCTCGATCGGCCGGCTGAGATAGGGCGTCGCAAAGGTGTTGTCGATCAGCAGCGGAATTCTTGCGTCATGCGCGATCGCCGCGACCTTCGGGATATCGAGCACCTCGAGCCCGGGATTGCCGATGGTCTCGCCGATCACGAGCTTGGTGTTCGGCCGGATCGCCGCGCGGAATGCAGCGAGGTCGCGCGGCTTGACGAAGGTCGTGGTGATGCCGAAGCGCGGCAGCGTGTGGGCGAGCAGGTTGATGGTGCCGCCATAGAGCGAGCTCGATGCCACGATGTGGTCGCCGGCGTTGAGCAGCGTCGCGATGGCGAGATGCAGCGCGGCCATGCCGCTCGCGGTGCAGATCGCACCGACGCCGCCTTCGAGCGCCGCGAGCCGCTCCTCCAGCACGCCGGTGGTCGGATTGGAGATGCGCGTGTAGATGTGGCCGGCGCGCTCCAGGTTGAACAGTGCGGCGGCGTGATCGGAATCCTGAAACACGTAGGACGTGGTCTGGTAGATCGGCACCGCGCGGGCGCCGGTCGCGGGATCCGGATGCTGGCCCGCATGCAGGCTCAGGGTCTCGAAGGCAGGCGGTTTTGGCGCGGGCATGCGTGGCCTCGTTGCTCGGTCGGCGATGGCGGCCCTTGTGCCACAAAACGGAGCGCCACGTCAGCCCATTGACTATTCATAAGAGGTCGTCATGCCCGGGCATAGCCGTCCGAAGGACGGCGTCGCTCCCGTTCGCCTATGCCCGGGCATCCACGTTCTTTGTGCCGCGGGGAAAGACGTGGATGGCCGGGACAAGCCCGGCCATGACGCTGTGGTTGCTTCAGTACGCCCAACACACGGCTGATGTGCGATTGACATACCGCACGCGGGGAGAGGCGAAGCAGCGCCCTTCGTGCCTACCCCCGGATCGCCTGCTCGATGATCCGCGCCTCCCGCAGCAGGATCTCCGCGACCTCCTGCTCGCGGCGGGGGCCGAGCCTCGTCCGAACGGCGGAGACGGTCATGGCCGCGGCGGGCTGTCCGTCCGGGGTCTTGATCCAGGTCGAGATCGATTTCGTGCCCTGCACGAGGCCGATCTCCCTCATATAGTAACCGCGCTTTCGTGCTGCGGTGACCTCGCCGATCACGGTTGCGACGTCGGTCTGGTAGGCCCCGAACCGCTTCTCGTTGGCTGCGACGATTTTTCGGGCGTCCTGCGCCGGCATCGCGGCGAGGATGGCGACGCCGGCGCTAGAGACGCCGAGCGGCCGGCGCGCGCCGACCTCGATCGACAGCACCTGGATCGGATAGACGCCGATCCTGCGATCGACGCACAGCGTGTCGTTGCCGGTCCGCACCGTCAGGAACAGCGTGTCGCCGATCTCGGCGGAGGCGCGCCGCAGCGACGGATTCGCCGCGACCAGCAGCCGCGACGGCCGCGCCCGTGCCAGCGCCAATTCCGGCACCTGGTTGCCGATCGCGTAGCGGCCGGTTCGATCGTGCCGTTCGACGATGCCTTCCTCGATCAGCACGTGGACGATGCGGTGCACCGTCGGACGGGTGAGGCCGGTCGCCCGCACGACCTCGGCCAGCGGCACACCGTCCTCGCGGCCCGCGGCAAGAATGCGCAGCACCGCGAGCGCGCGCCGGATCGCCTGCGCGCCCTGTCGCGGTTCTGTCATGCCGCGGGCGGCTTTCGGAGAAGGTCGTTTGTCCATAATATGGACAAGAACGCCACAATTCACTCGACAGGTAAAGCGCGCATCTGGAGATTGCGCTCCGATCGAGATGCCTTTCGAGACGCCTTGCGCGACGTCGGGGCATTCGAAGCGAAATTGGAAGCGCCGCCGGGAGGTTAACATGAGATTAATCTGGATTGCCATAGCTGCCGCAGCCGCAATGCTGACCGGGCCCGCGGCGGCCCAGCAATGGCCGGCACGCAGCGTCAAGCTGATCGTGCCCTATCCGGCCGGCGGCAATGTCGACAGCGCCGCGCGCATCATCGCCGACAAGCTCCAGGAAAAGCTCGGCCAGCCCTTCATCATCGAGAACAAGGCCGGCGCCGGCGGCATGATCGCGGGCGAAGCCTTCGCGAAATCGGCGCCCGACGGCTACACGCTGTTCGTCGGCGCCAACGGCCCGGTGCTGTTCGCGACCGAGATCAACAAGCGCGATGCCTATAACTGGAAGAAGGATTTTCTGCCGATCTCGACCATCTCGATGACGCCGCTGGTGCTCGAGGTGCATCCCTCCGTCCAGGCCAACAATTTCAAGGAATTCATCGAGCTCGCCAAGCGCGAGCCCGGCAAGCTGACCATGGCTTCGCCCGGCCCCGGCACCACCAACCATCTGCTCAGCGAGCTGATGCAGTCGAGCCTCGAGCTGCAATGGGTCACCGCGCATTACCGCGGCAACGCGCCCGCCATCAACGATCTGCTCGGCGGGCAGGTGCAGTTCGCGTTCGACCAGCTCACGGTCAGCCTCCAGCACATCAAGGCCGGCTTGTTCCGCGCGCTCGCGGTCACCAGCCCGCACCGGCTGAAGTCGCTGCCTGACGTCCCGACCTTTGCCGAGCTCGGCTACAAGGATTTCGACGGCCAGACCTTCACGGGCCTGTTCGCGCCCGCGGGCACGCCGGCGCCTGTTGTCGACAAGCTGCACGAGACGCTGGTTGCGATCCTGAAAGACCCCGGCGTGATCGACAAGTTCGAGAAGCTTGGCGGAGAATCCACCCCGATGACGTCGGACGAGTTCAAGGCTTATCTCGAGCGCGAGGACGCCAAGTGGATTCCGGTCGTGCGCAAGGCCAACATCAAGGCGGACTGATCGATGCGGATCGACCCCACCGAGCTCGGCGCGGAGCGCATCTACCGGCTGATGACCGGCATCGTGGTGCCGCGCCCGATCGCCTGGGTGACGAGCCTGTCGCGCTCCGGCGTGCTCAACCTCGCGCCCTTCAGCGCCTTCACCTTCGTCTCGCAGAAGCCGCCGATGCTCGCCATCAGCGTCGGCCGCAAGGGCGCCGACTACAAGGACACCGCGCACAACATCCTCGATACCGAGGAGTATGTGATCCACATCGCCGATACCCCGCTGATGTCAGCGGTGCACGACAGCTCTATCGAGCATCCGCCTGAAGTCAGCGAGGTCGAAAAGCTTGGCCTCGAAACGCTCGCCAGCGAGCGCATCAAGGTGCCGCGGCTCGCGGCCGCGCCGGTCGCGATGGAATGCGTGTTCCGGCAGTGCCTCGAATTCGGCGAGGCCCGCAGCCGGCTCATCGTCGGTGAGGTCGTGATGTTCCACATTCGCGACGGCCTCGTGGAAAATGGCAAGGTCGAGACCAGGGCGCTCGACCCGATCGCGCGCATCGGCGGTCCCCGCTACGCCCGCCTCGGCGAGATCGTGACGCTGAACACCGTGTTCCAGACTCCCAAATCGACCGACTGAGCGCGCGGCCCATCGCGCCGGCCCTTGTGCCCAACGATCACTGGAGAAAACGACAATGCGACTCCTGAGCTATCTCTTGGACGGCGAGCTCCGCTACGGCGCGGCTGTCGCGGGCGGCGTGGTCGATCTGACCAAGCGGATCGGCCGCGACTTCTCCGACGTGAAGGCGCTGATCGCGGCCAATGCGCTGGCTGACGCGCAGGAAGCGATTGCCGATCAGAAGCCGGATTACGCGCTCGATGATCTCGTCCTGCTGCCGCCGGTGCTGGCGCCCGAAAAGCTCTGGTGCATCGGCGTCAACTACGCCGAGCGCAACGCCGAATACAAGGACAATTCGGACCTGCCCAAATATCCGAGCCTGTTCGTGCGCAGCATGTCGTCGATGACAGGCTCCGGCCAGTCGCTGGAGAAGCCTGACGTTTCGGATCAGCTCGACTACGAAGGCGAGCTCGTCATCGTGATCGGGCAGGGCGGTCGTCACATCCCGCGCGAAAAGGCGTGGTCCCACATCTTCGGCATGACGCTGTGCAACGAGGGCACGATCCGCGACTGGCTACGCCACGGCAAGTTCAACGTCACGCAAGGCAAGAATTTCGACCGCTCCGGCAGCATCGGCCCGTGGATCGTCACGGCGGACGAGCTCGACCCGCGCGGGCCGCACGACATCATCACGCGCGTCAACGGCGAGGTGCGGCAGCAGGACACCACCGAGCGGCTGATGTTCCCGTTCGACTTCCTGATCTCCTATCTCTCCACCTTCGCCACCCTGAAGCCCGGCGACATGATCGTGACGGGCACGCCGACCGGGGCGGGCGCGCGCTTCGATCCGCCGCGCTGGCTGAAAGTCGGCGACGTCGTCGAGGTCGAGTCTGCTGGCATCGGCGTGCTGCGCAACACCGTCGCCGCGGAGCAATAGATCATGCTGGATGCCGCCACGATCGAACGCCTTGCCGCGCGCCTGGACGAGGCCGAGCGCACCAAGGCGCTGATCCCGATGTTCTCGAAAGAGTATCCCGGCCTCACGATCGAGGACGCCTACGCCATCCAGCGCGCCTGGACGAAACTCCAGCTCGGCCGCGGCCGCGTCATCAAGGGCCACAAGATCGGCCTGACCTCGAAGGCGATGCAGAACGCGGTCGGCATCTCCGAGCCCGATTACGGCGTGCTGTTCGCCGATATGTTCTATGCCGACGCCACGCCGATCCCGTTCGATCGCTTTCACGCACCACGAATCGAGGTCGAGCTCGCCTTCGTGCTGAAGGCGCCGCTGCGCGGGCCCGACTGCACCATCTTCGACGTGCTCAACGCCACCGACTACGTGACACCGGCGCTGGAGATCCTGGAGACGCGGATGCATCGCGTCGATCCCGAGACCGGCAAGACGCGAAAGGTCATGGACACGATCTCGGACAACGCGGCGAATGCCGCGCTGGTGCTCGGCGGCCGTCCGTTCCGCCCCATGGATGCGGACCTGCGCTGGATCGGCGCGCTTCTGTTCCGCAACGGCGAGGTCGAGGAGACCGGGCTTGCCGCCGGCGTGCTCAACCATCCCGCCAACGGCATCGCCTGGCTCGCCAATCGCCTCGCGCCGCATGACGAATATCTTAAGGCCGGCGAGGTGGTGCTGGCGGGATCGTTCACGCGTCCCGTGGACATCCGCCGCGGCGACACCTTCCACGCCGACTATGGTGCGTTCGGCTCGGTGTCGTGCCAGTTCGTCTGAACCAACACAGAAGAGGGAGCGCACCATGACACGGCGCAAGAGCATCCATATCGGCGGCTTCAAGCACGCCAATCCGATTCCGAACGCCTGCCGCATCGGCAATCTCGTGATGTCGGGCGTCATCCTCGGCCGCGATGCGGCCGGCGCCATGCCCGAGAGCCTCGACGCGCAATGCGCCAATATGTTCGCGCACATGAAGGCGACGGTCGAGGCCGCCGGCGGCACCACCGACGACATCATCAAGATGACGGTGTGGCTGAAGGACCGCTCGCAGCGCGCACCCGTCAATGTCGAGTGGCTGAAGATGTTTCCGGACGAGCATTCGCGCCCGGCGCGCCACGCGCTGCCGATGGACAACATGGACGGCGGCGCGCTGGTGCAGTGCGACTTCACCGCCGTGATCGACTGAAGGAGCATTCGCATGCCGACCTATCTGCCGTTCGACCCGAACCCGCGCCGCCCGGTCAAGGCGCCGCCACTGAGGACCATCGACAGCCAGTTCCACGTGCTGGGCCCGATCGACAAATATCCGGAGCGCCCCGGTGCGGCCTACCGGATGCCGACCGCGACCTGGGAAGCGGCGCTGCGCATGCACAAGACGCTCGGCATCGAGCGCGGCATCATCGTGCAGACCACGACCTATGGCGCCGACCATTCCGTCGTGCTCGACGGCCTCGCCGCGATGGGCCCGAATTATCGCGGCTGCGCCAATGCGCTGGTGTTCGCGGAGGCGAGCGACGCCTATCTCTCCAAACTCCATGACGCCGGTGTGCGCGGCGCGCGCTTCAGCTTCCGCCAGGAGCTCGGCGCCGTGCTGTCGGATGCCGATTTCGCCCGCGCCATCGCCCGCATCCGCGAGCTCGGCTGGTACGTCAAGATCCAGCCGGAGAAGGACGGCATCGTCTCCAGCGTCGCCAAGTACGAGAATCTCGACGTGCCCGTGCTGATCGACCACATGGCCCGCCCCGATCCGCAAGCCGGCAGGAACGATCCGAACCTGCGCAAGATGCTGGAGCTGCTCGCCAGGGGCAATTTCTGGGTCATGCTCTCGCTCGGCGAGAAGACCTCGAAGGCCGGCCCGCCCTACGACGACGTGATCCCGATCGCGCGCGCCTATATCGAGGCAGCCGTCGACCGCTGCGTCTGGGCCAGCGACTGGCCGCATCCGGTCTCCGTCAAGCAGCCGCCCAACGACGCCGATCTGCTCGAGCTGATGTACCGCTACGCGCCCGATGAGGCGACGCTGGAGAAGATCTTGGTGCACAATCCGGCGAAGCTGTTCGGGTTTGCGGACTAGAGCGGAGAGCTTTGAGCGCTGACGTTTCCACAGCGTCATGGCCGGGCTAGTCCCGGCCATCCACGCGTTTGCCTCGCGGTACAAAGACCGTGGATGCCCGGGACAAGCCCGGGCATGACAAACCCTCGTGAGTGCCCAAATGCGATTGCCCTGCGCTCGCGGGCTGTGGGCGATCACATACGACGTTCTGAGCGGCCGTCTGGGCGCGCGCCTCGTCCTTCGAGACGACCGCTTCTCGCGGTCTCCTCAGGATGAGGCTAAGCGGCAGCGGGGCCCGTTGAAACGACTGCCGCGAACTCCGTTCCTCATCCTGAGGAGCCCGCCAAAAGCGGGCGTCTCGAAGGATACGCCGCAGGGAAGAACGCCTCTCAGACCGCCAGCCTGTCACGCACCACAGCTGCAATCTCGAACGAGCGCAGCCGCGCGGCGTGGTCGTAGATCTGGCCCGTGGTCATCAGCTCGTCCGCGCCGGTCTCGGCGATCAGTGCCGTCAGCTTCTCCTCGACCACTTCAGGTGAGCCGACCGCGGAGCAGGACAGCGCTTGCGCCACGCCGGCCTTCTCCGCCGGCGACCACAGCGCGTCCATGTCGTCGGCCGGCGGCGGCAGCGGGCCGGGCGTGCCGCGGCGCAGATTGATGAACTGCTGCTGGAGCGAGGAGAACATCCGCTGCGCCTCCGCGTCGCTGTCGGCGGCGAACACGTTGACGCCGACCATCGCATGGGGCTTGTCGAGCTGCGCCGACGGCTCGAAGCGCGCGCGATACTCGCGCAGCGCCGGCATCATCATCTGCGGCGCGAAATGCGAGGCGAAGGCGAAGGGAAGGCCAAGCATGGCCGCGAGCTGCGCGCCGAAGGTGCTCGATCCCAGGATCCACAGCGGCACCTTCGTCCCCATGCCGGGCACGGCGCGGATCGCCTGGTCCGGCTTGACTTCGCCGAGCAGCGCCTGCAACTCCAGCACGTCGTGCGGAAAATTCTCGGACGTGGTGGCGAGATCGCGCCGCAGCGCCCGTGCGGTGAACTGGTCGGTGCCCGGCGCCCGCCCGAGCCCGAGATCGATCCGCCCCGGATAGAGCGACTCCAGCGTGCCGAACTGCTCGGCGATGACCAGCGGCGAATGGTTCGGCAGCATGACGCCGCCGGAGCCGACGCGAATGGTTTTCGTGCCGCCCGCGACATGCCCGATCACCACCGATGTCGCCGCGCTCGCGATCCCCGTCATGTTGTGATGCTCGGCCAGCCAGAACCGCTTGTAGCCCCAGGCCTCGGCATGCTGAGCGAGATCGAGCGAATTGCGAAACGCCTGCGCCGCATCGCCACCTTGGCGGATGGGCGCGAGGTCGAGCACGGAGAAGGGGATCATGTGAGGATTCCGGAAGTGGGAGATCTGCGCGACCCTGCGCGTTTGCAGGATCACATGTAGTGTCAGAACGACGCCGTCGTTCAACCATTTGAGCAACGACGGCATTCAAAATTGCCGAGCTGGCGCAAAACTGCGGTGCGGAGCGCTGGTGGTTTGGACGCTGTGGCAGGCACCTCCGTTCACAACACTGTTATTGCGACCTATTGCGCCCTTCGTCGCAACTGGGCCTCTGGCGCCTGTTGTTGTACCCTCGGCGGAGCCACTGCGCCGTTGCCAGGAGGAATGGACATGACCATGGTCGTACTCAACCGCCGCAACCTCCTCGCTGCTGGCGGCTCCGTCCTGGCGTCAGGGGTTTTGGCAAGCGGGCTTCCCGGACTCCTGTTGCCGGCCCGCGCGGACGGACTCGCACCGACCGAGTCGATGTCGGGCGGGGCAAACAACTACCGCAAGGGCGCGGCGATCGTGGACCGGATCGGCAAGGGCGGCTTCTGGATGAGCGGCACCGTCCGCCGCGCCGGCGACGGGGCTCCACTCGCCGGGCAGCGCATCCAGATCTGGGCGCACACGACCGAAGGGCAGGAGCACGAGCCGCAGAGTCATGGCGCCACGCTCACCGACAAGGACGGCAAGTTCCGGCTCGAGATGCCGCAGATCATTCCCATCTTTGGCCAGCCGCATGGTCACCTCGCCTATGACAGTGGCGAGTTCAAAACCGTCTTTCTGCGGCCGGTGATGCGGAGCGCAAAGGAAACCAGCCTGGAAGCGCATTTCGTCCTTCAGCCGGCCTGACCGCGTTGCGAGTGAAGGGGTGGAGATCGGCCCGGGTGATCCTGATCTGGGTCGCCCTAGCTTTGGCCATCGGCGTGCCGATCGCCAAAGCCGCAGGAAGCGAGCTGCTCGCATGGCGAGGTCCGGTCTACATCCTCGCCGGCTTTGCGGGGATCATCGCCCTCGGTCTCGTGCTGGTTCAGCCCCTGCTGATCGGCGGATACCTGCCGGGACTGTCGGCCTATCGCGGACGGCGCGCCCATCACTGGATCGGCGGCGCGCTGGCCGTGGGGGTGGTGATCCACGTCGCCGGCCTCTGGTTCACCAGCCCGCCCGACATGATCGACGCCCTGACCTTCTCATCGCCGACGCCGTTCTCCCCCTTTGGCGTGACCGCCATGTGGGCCATCTTCACTGTTGCGCTCCTGGCTGCGCTGCGTCGGCGATTGGGACTGCGACTGCGAACGTGGCGCTTGATTCATGTGCCTCTCGCGACCGTCATCGTCGCCGGCAGCGTGGTCCATTGCCTGCTGATCGAGGGGACGATGGAGACGATCTCGAAGGCGGTGCTGTGTGTGCTGGTGCTAGCGGCGACCGTGAAAGTCATGATTGACCTGCAGGTATGGCGAAAGCGAGGGACGTTGCGCGGCGAGAGCATTGCGCCGCAGTAGGCCACGCGCGATTGATCGCGATTTGCAGACGTCTTTATTCAAGCACGTCGGGCGTCGTCATCGCCTGTGTGCGCTCTGCTTGCCGCAGTTCGCGACGGGGCGTATCCTGGCGCAATGGCTGTCAGTGCCCCCGAGCTGAAAGCGTTCCTGCTCGCGACGCCGTTCTTCGGCGGTCTCCCGGACCCAAGCCTCGACCTCCTGATGTCGATGCTGGTCGAGCGCCGCTTTGATGCCGGCGCGACCGTCGTGGCGGAAGGCGAGCCGGGACGCTCGCTGTTCATCGTCAAGTCCGGCCGGCTGGCGGTGAGCAAGCGGGCGAACTCGGGGAATGTCATCCCGATTTCCGTTCTGAAGCCCGGCGATTTCTTCGGTGAGATGACGCTGATTGAAATGCAAAATCGCTCCGCCACGGTGGTCGCGGAGGCGCCGACGGTGCTGTACGAGCTGACGGCGCAAAAGCTCTACGCGTGCTACAAGGCCGATATCCACGCCTATGTGATCGTCCTGCAGAACATCAATCGCGAGCTTTGCCGGCGGCTGCGCCGCTCCGACGATCGGCTGGCCGGACACCAGGCGGGCGAAGACGAATCCCCTGCGAGATGAATGTGCTTCTCCGCGCTGCCGCAAGTTCGCTCTTGTACCTTTTGACGAAGTTCGTAGCCCGGATGGAGCGACGCGCAATCCGGGACGATTGCGTCCGCGGCTAACGGTCCCGGATTACGCTTGCGCTCCATCCATCCGGGCTACGCCACTTCGGCTCCGCGGGTCCGGCCGCCAAAATCGCGCAGCGACCGGCGCATGTCGGCGGCGTTGAGGTCGAGCCTGACATCGACATTGTCGAAGCCCGCCTTCTTGAACATGCCGCCGATCAGGGTGGCGTCGTTCGCCGGGTTGGTGAGCCGGGGGACGCTCTTGTAGGCGGAATTGCCGATCACCAGCGCAACGCGTCGTTCGGCCATCGCCGGTCCGCATCCGAGCCACACGGCAAAAATGATCAATAAAAACCGAAGCGCGCCCATTACAGCCGTGTTCTCAGTTGCAAACTTCGGTGGGTTGACCAGTGCCCCCGGTTACACGCTGCTGGTATTCCTGCAGCCGGCATCCCGGCTTTATAGGACGACAACCTGCCATACCGCAGATCATCTGGCCCGTCGCCTGCGGCTTCGACGGCGCTGCCTCGACCTTCTTCCTCTCGTCGTCGCGCGGCTTGGCGTCCTCGCGGGTCGCGACGGGCTTCTTGTCCTGCACCTTCTCGCACTCGTTGTCGTCGTTGACGCGATAGCCTGCGCGGCAGGTGATCTTCACGCAGGCATCGCCGTCAGCTTTGAAGCCGCGCTCGCAGACCAGCGGGCAGACGCGTCCCTGCTTGCTCTTGAGGGCGTCGAGGGCGTCGAAGCTCGCCAGCTTGGTGTCGAACTTCGTCCCGGCATGCTTGTTGAACAGGGTCAGTGAGCGCTGCGCGGAGGCGTTCCATTCTCCGTCCGATGCGCCCGTCAGACATCCGACACGACGGAGTTCTGACTGCACCAGTTTGGCAGTCTCCTGCGGCGAGAGACCGGGCGGCGACTGAGTTGGGGCAACGGCTGCGACTTTCTGCTCGCTGTCGGCCTGCGCCTTCTTTTCGGCCGCCTGTCTTGCGGCGAGCTCGGAAGCCGCCTTGTCGTTCGCGATCTTGTCAGCGAGCGCCTTCTCGGCGGCCTGTTTGTCGGCGAGCGCCTTGGCTACTGCGGCCTCGGCATCCTTCCTGCGCTGCTCGGCGGCAGCCGCCTTGGCTTCCTCGACCTGCTTGGCCTTTTCCGCCGCCAGCTGGGCGTCCTCGGCGGCCTTGGCAGCGGCAGCCGCCTTGTCCTGCTCGGCCTTCTTGGCGCGGTCCACCGCAAGCCGCGCCTTCTCCTCCTCTGCCTGCCGAGCCTTGTCTGCGGCCGCAGTGCGGGTTTCTTCGGCGGCGATCTTGTTCAACTGGCCCTTGGCGAGATCGGTGTAGAAGCCACTCGGAAAGCGGTTGAGGAAGGCAGTCCATCCTTCACGCGTGCCAAGCTGAAGTGCCAGTTCGTAGTCGCGCCGGATTTCGCTGTCGGGGCTTGCCTGCGGCCCGGTCGCGACCGGCTTCGCTGCGACCAGCGGCACGTCGTCGCCGCCGAGCGAGCCATAGACATAGGGCTCCTGCTTGTAGCCGGTGTTCTTCAAGACATCGTCGCGCACGAAGCCAAAGGCCTTGCGCAAATCGAGCCCCGGCGTCGGCAGCCGCTCGACCAGGGCTGCAGCGAATGGGCTGTTTTTGGAGTCGCCATCCGAGGCCGTCGAGCCCGCCTTTGCCGCAAACGCGATCATGGTGTTCGGGCTGGTCGCCTCGACCTTGGCGAGACCCCGGCCAATGGCGCGGGAAGCGACCGTGCGCTTCATCGTCTTGGCGAACGGATTGTCCCGGCAGGCGTCCAGGATGACCAAGCGAAGCTGCTTGGCAGGCTCCACGGCAAAGAGTGCCCGGTCGAGCGCGACGGTCTCGTCGAGCACGTCGCCGTCGGTTTCCAGCGCAGCATCCGTGGGGATCAAATAGTTCGTGCCGTCCAGCTCGATGCCGTGTCCGGCATAGTAGATGACGGCAACTTGGGCATCGCGGGTCCTGCCCGCGAACTCGCGCAGCGACCGGCGCATGTCGGCGGCGTTGAGGTCGAGCCTGACTTCGACATTGTCGAAGCCGGCATTCTTGAACATGCCGCCGACCAGGGTGGCGTCGTTCGCCGGGTTGGTGAGCCGGGGGACGCTCTTGTAGGCCGAATTGCCGATGACGAGCGCCACGCGCTTCTCGGCATGGGCCGGACCGCAGGCAAGCAAGACGGCGAATATTAATAAAGCAAAAGGACCAAAACGACTCACAGCAGTCCCCCCGGAATGCAGTGTGAAAGATTAGACAGAGCATGACGAAAAGCAAATGCTTGCTCTGTGACATTAGTCACAAGAGGGCCCTGCTTGGCCTAAGCGAGCTGAGTTAGGGTTAATCTCCTCTGCTTGCGCCCAGCCGAATAGCATGAACATGGCCCGGTGAATCCGGGGCGAGGAGGCCATCGGGACGCCCCCGCTGTCCGAGACGTGCACGACCTCCTTCGCGCGGGACGCTCAGCCCACCGGTCCCGGGATCCAATAGTCCCCTGAAAGTGGGCTAACTCTTACGTCGTCGATGACTCCGAGCTCCAGGCTTGGATCGAAATGGCGCATCGCCCGCTCGTTGAGGTCAATGATGCGGCCGGGCCTTAATGGCCCCACGTCATTGATCTTGACGATGACCTTCTTGCCGACGGCCTCGACGAGGGCATATTTCGGCCTTGCGCCAAATTGGACCCCACCGAACTTCCGACGCAAATTCGTCTTGATGGCGGCCGCCCAGACAGAGGGATCATAATGCTCGCCGGAGGCTGTGTTCGGACCGCCCTCTTCCTTGCCGGGCTTGAACGGATTGTACATGGATGCTGCGCCAACGATCGCCTCCCCAGAGGCGGCATCCACGACGGTGCTCGAGTGAACGCCACGCACTTCACTTCGAGCAACGGAAACAGAAACGGCAAGCGCAACCAGGGCGCCGCAAATCGCGGCGCTCGAGCGGAACAGCATCATAACTCCTGTGATTTTTTCGAGCGTCCGGTTCCCGATCCCGCAAACATGGTCAAGCGAACGCGGCAGCGTTCATGTACTTGCGCCAATCCCTTGCGGATTCGAGCCAACCCCTTGGCTACGGAACCGTTGTGCGAACCGGAGTGGTCCTCACGCAGTGTTTTAGGTTCTCACCGACTAAGACAGAGATTGCGTCATGAGAATGGCTCGGTGGAACCCGGGATGGAGTGGCGCGTGCGACGTTGGCGAGGGTCGAAAGCTGAGACGCCCGCGCGCGGTTGACCCATCGGGCAAAAACACTTGGCTCAAACGTAAACCCGTCAAGCTCGGCGTGACCGAGGCCGGGATCAATCGGTCCGGGCTACAGCGACTCCAACGTGCCGAACTGCTCGGCAATGATCAGCGGCGAATGGGTTCGGCAGCATGACGCCGCTGTTCGTCCGCGCAGGTACTCTTACGTGTCAGTGATAGGTGCGGCCTGAAGGGTTTTGTGCCTCGCCCTTCGCTTGCTTGGCAGCGTTAACGAGCTGCTTCGCCAGCATCCCGTCCAGCATGTCTTCCAATGCCGTCATGTTACGCCCTCAGTGAGGCGTTGATCGGCCGCTTCAAGAGCATCGTAATAGGGCTTCTTATTTCCAGCGATCTGTTCGGGAATTGTCGGTGCGCCGGGCAGCAAGCTGTCCAGTTTGATGCTCATCACGACGTACGACACCGCGCGAGCCGTGCGCCCGTTGCCGTCTGCAAAGGGATGGATCCAGTTGAGCCGCCACAAAACATACGCAGCGAGATGGACGGCACTCATCGACCAGTTGTCGTTTATGTAGTCGCAAAGATGCTCGATCTCTTCGGACACGAACGGGGCTTCGGGCGGCTGCGCTCTCAATCTCGCTTTCCAATTTGCGCTGTGCTGGATCCAGGTAGCTGGCAATTCCCGCTCGTACACGCTCCCATTCGTTTAAAAGAGGCTTAGTGATCACTGGCTCGATGATCATCATTATCTTTTCGCGATCGGTGTATTCCGATCCCGTCTCAGACCGCTTGTTTGGATCGAGACCTCGAACGAATAAAGTTCCGAAAATTGAAGGGTCGACCTCGCTCCAATCGAGTTCCGCGACGCGGAGACATATGACGATCTCGTCTGCTTCGAGGTCCAGGCTCTCGCTATCGTCGAACAGACCGCCATTGAACCATTCAATCTGCTCGAATCCGACCAGTCCCCCATCCTTCATTGCTGCGAACAGAGTGGAAGCATGTCGACGAAACTTTGAGGGTTCGCTCTTGGCAGCCTGCAACATGCGCAGGAACATTTTGTTCGGAAGCAATTCCGCATCTTCGGCGAACATGCAGAAGACAAGGCGGTTCACAAAATGTGCGACGGCAACCGGTTCATGACCACGATCCCGAAGCTTCTGTGCGAGCGTTGCAAATTCGGCAGCGGCTTCCTCGGTTAAGGTTTGCCTCGTCTTGCCAGGCTTAAGTCGCTCGGGATCAGAGAAGACCCATTTAAGCTTTTGCCGAACGTCGGGGTCACGTAAATCGTCAAGCGTAAAGCCGTGAACGACAGAGACGCTGTTGGTCCAGTTAGTATGGATCTCGAACCTATCCATATCGCAGACGACTAGTAGGGGCGGATTTTCCAGCGCTAAGGCATATTGCTGCAGTTGCGCAAAAGCTGCTTTGAGGTCCTTCCGCTTGCCTTTGTACTCCCACCCGAAGTGATCGCGCTTCCAAACATCGGCCCAGCCTTCGCCACCGGTGGTCTTGGTCGCGCCACGCTCAAAAGCGTACCACTCGCCTTTGGGATCGACATCCGTAGGCGCTGGCTCGTCCAGCATTCTGCATAGGTCGATGAAGTGGGATTGGGCCGCAGCCCTCTCTTTTAGTTCGACGCTCTTCCACTTTCGTATGAATTCGTCGAACCCCACCTTACCCCCCAAACCACGCAGAAGTTGCATCAGCCCGTCAGTTCATCGTTGCCTACAGTGATAACCGGCTATCTCGTGAAGCGCGAGAACAACTCCACAAGATATCGACTGAAACTTCCGAGCCCCTTCAACTTCTCGCTCTGAACGAGTTCGCCTGACACGGAGTGCTATGGGGCCATCTCCGAGGCGCTGGTTCCGCCGGTGCGAATAACCGTGGAAAACCGGTTCTGATTCGGCTGCTCATAAGCTCAACTTCAAGTCGCGGTCAGGTTCGGAGAGTCGGCAGCGGCTGTACTGGACGGCTACACCGAGGCGTTGAAGCAGGGCTTTGACGGGTCTGCCGCGAAAAAGATCACCGAGAACGCACTGGAAGCGTCGTCCGCGCTGGAGATGAACATCGGGGAGTTGATGAAGCTGGCCGGTAAGACCGCAACCAGCCTGTACGGAAACGTCCGTAACGCTGATCCTGCCCGCGTGGCTCGGATGATGACCTCTGTTGCCGTGGCAGCCGCCGCGACTGCCGCAGACCCGAACGAAGTGGTTGAGGCCAACAAGCGCGCTCTGTCCGCCCTGAGCACGACGAAGATGAAGGAAACCGATCTCTCCGCGTTCACGTCTGTTGGCAACTCGGCAGGTCTCCAGCCGAACAAGGCCGGCACATTCCTCGGCTACTTGACCTCTGAGTTTGCCAACGCCGGCAATGCTCGCGGCCAGCGCGCCAAGGATCTGGATCAGGCAGCTCGAATGATCGGATACGGCGGCAGGTCGCAGATGGCTCAGCGGATGGCCGCCGCACCGACTGAGTTCATGCTCGACATGTTCTCGAAGATGCGGAACATGAGCGAGCAGACCAGGGCGAAATTCGCCAACCTCGCCGGCATGCGGGAATGGCGTGATGAACTGGTGCAGATGGCCAAGGCTTCTGATCAAATCCGGGAGACCTTGAAGGAAATCGACGAAAAGAGCGACGTGGTGTCCGGATTTTCCCGGACCAAACTCAACTCGCTTCAGAAGCGATGGGACCGCATCAAGGCAATGTTCGGTCTCGCTTGGGAAAAATTCGGAGGCGGATTCGAGCAAAGCTTCATTGAGGTATCGGATTGGTTCGATAAGCACACCAGCATCGTCACCTCCGGCCGGATCGGGGAGAAGTCGAGAGAGTTTGTTGAGAGGCTGAAAAAGGCCTTCGGCGTCTCCAACATGGGGGAAGCTCTCGACAAGATCGCGGCGAAAATATCGTCGATCGACGTAGACAGGATCATCGGCTTCGCGTCCGGCTTCGTCGGCGGATTGAAGTCGATCTCCGATACCCTCATCACCATGCTGAAGGCCACCGCCAGCATCATGGGTAAGGACGGCAACAGCGCCGAAGTCCTGGGTAGGTTGGCCGGCCAGATCGTCGGCTTGTCTCTCGCACTCGGATTGCTTGCCCCCGTCATCGCCGTGCTCTCCGGCTTCGCGAACATCATCAGCCGCATCGCCGGCCTGCTCACTGGTCGGGCGTTGCTCGGGGCCGCCAGCGCCAACCCTGTAGGAACCACCGCGTTGCTCGCCTGGCTCTTGGCAGAGAACAACGACACCGGCATCTCGGACGCCGCCAAGAAGCGGCCCGGGGAGACGACGAGCCAATGGCGAGAGCGTCAACGCCAGCACAAGAAAGACCTGTATCAGAAGCAGTCCGGCGAGGGCTTCAACCCCGCCGACGTTCACCCGATGAGCTACCTTGGTGACAAGCTCGATAAGTTCAGCGGCAAGATCGAACGTGCTTCGCTCATCAGCACCGACTTTAGCGCCCGTGGTCGCGCTGGGCTGAGCGGTGGCACCGCCGTAGCAGCCAACATGAACCGTGTCGTCAGCGGCGTCGGCACTCCCGATGCGCTGTGGAAGAACGTCACGCCGGGCGGCATCCTCCCGAACTTCGGCGTAGGCTCATCTGGCATCATCAAGCGCAGTAACATCCCGTCATTCAACGGCGGAGGCGGCAGTGTTGACGATATGAGCAGGTCGGCCTTCGACAAGAAGTTCGCCGGTACTCCTCTCGCAGGCAAGTACGATCAGATCGTCGCGGCAGCCAGAGCCAACGGCATCTCACCTGCGCTGCTGGCCGGCGTGATCGCACACGAAACCGGCAACGGTCATGTGTTGTCGGGAAACAACGTGGCAGGCCTGATGGACCCGGCAACCGGGATGGCGAAAAAGATGCAATTCGCCAGTCTCGATGCCGGCATCAGCCGGGCGGGCCAAGTAGTCGCAAAGAACTACCGCCTGGCCGGTGGCAACCTCGACAGGATGGGGGAACGCTATGCACCTGTCCGCGCCGCGAATGATCCACGTAGACTGAACGGGGGCTGGCCCGCGGGCGTGCGCAAGCAGATGAATGCGTTGTCCGGCGGTGGTTCTGCCGGCAGCGGCGATGCCGTGGCGTGGGCCGAAAAGTACAAGGGCATGAACGAGTATACCGACAACCGTGTGTTGGCGGCAGCCCTTGGCGGTGACGTGCGAGGCAAGTCAAACGCTTGGTGTGCTCGCTTCGTCAACAAGGCCTTGGAAGCGGCCGGAGGCAACGGGACAGGCAGCGCGGTGGCGAACAGCTTCCAGAAATGGGGCTCCGCGATCAGCCCGCCCGACGTCAAGCGCAATGACGTTCTGCTTCAGACGAACGGACGCGGATACAATCAGCCGGGCGGCCACGTCGGTCTCGCGACCGGCGAGACCCGCATGCACAATGGCCGACTGCAAATCAAGATGCTGGCGGGCAATGACGGTGACTCGGTTCGTGAGCACTGGATCGACGCAGACAAAAACCTGATGGTTCGTCGCGGCAATCCCATCGGTCAGGTCCCGTCGCCGGTTGACGCGGTAAAGAACGTTCCCGCTGCTCCGCAGTCTGGCGTCCCGATGAGGGGCGGCTTCGTCGGTGGTGCAGGCGGCAACGTCGCGATCCACATCAATGGCAACAGCCATGATCCGGAAGCGCTCGCCACGCTGGTCCAGCGCCGTGTCGACGAGTCCATGAACTGGCGCGCTCACGATAGTGAGTCTGAATACACCTAACAAGAACGGCTTGGCCCTAAGGGGCCGGGCAACTTTTTTCCCCGTTTGCGTCAATACAAATTCCAATGCAAACGCCGATCGATCATATTCGAGTCGCGATCGACGTTCGGTCGCGTTGAAAGGAAAGCATCACCGTGAAGAGCCATCCAGTAGAGACCGCGATCGAATTCATCTTGCCAGCCCTATTCAGAGTCCGTGGAGATCATCAGGCGTCTGCGAGATCAGCAGCCGACAGCCTGATGCACTTGATCGACGGGCAGGTATTCCACGAGGTTTCAATCGAGACCGCGGAGATCGACGGGGGCTCGCGCGGTACTTCCTGACCTAGGACGTCCGTGCTGCCAGATGAGGCCACTGGCCTAGTTCGCTTGCCATATCGCCAGCGCCCCCGCGGCGGATGCGTGGTGAGCTTGGGCTCTGGCCCATCGGCGAAGTTGCGCTGCGCCTGACAGAGGTCCGCTCATGGCGGCAGAGCGGACCAGATTTGCTCAACCTGAGTTCTTCGCAGGTTGACCCATCTGCGACATGGGCAGGTTCAGCCGACCAGTTGGCAGTGCCCGCTGATGACAGTACCGTCGCGTTTATGCGCCTTAAGCGTGCCGTCGACGCGGTTGATGAAACCTTGCCAGACAGCGGTCGGGTCGAACAGATGTTGCCAAATGTTGCCGAGCGTAAGCGCCGTCTCAAAGAACAAGTGCGTATCCGTGACGTGGACGGCCAAATTGCTTCCGAATGTCCGAGAGTGCATCGTCCCCTGGTCCAGATTAACGGTGACCTGTTCCCCGTTTATGTAGACCGAGTTGCGCTCGCTACCCGTAAGGCCCCGCGCCCAGCATTTCAGATCGATCGTCTCGGCATGTGCAGCCGTTGCAGCTAGCAGCGCTGCGACGATGATGGTTGCTTTCAGCTTCACAGTTATCTCGTCGCTTTGTAGCGGCCCCGCCGGGGGTTCGGACACGGCAGGACATTCGATGACTTTGCCGAAATTTCGGTGTCGCCTTCGAAGGATGTGCAGAGGACTCAGTCGTTCAGAGGTGAGCACGCGGCAATAGCCATCCCATGATCTTCTCATGCGGATCGCGACGACTGCGGACGAATGCTTTCTCGTTCTGCTGAGCGGCGGTCCTGGCGAATTCAGAAATCCCCTCCATAGACTGCCGTTTATCCTTCGGAAGCTTCGCCCATTGGCGAATGATCTTCCGGCGGGCTTCGCGTTGCTTTTCCCTTACGTCATGCATCGGTACGCTCCTTGAAGTGGATTGTTCCGGTTCGGCCTACTATGGTTTGGGCTCACTAGAACTTCAACGTCCAATCAAGAACTCTTAGCCCCTCTGATCGTGCAGCGCTATACACGGGAGCTAGTCTCATATTGGCTTTGCAGGCCGGCCGCCCTAGAATTGCGGCGATCGCAGGACGGGCGAAATGCAGTACGTTTGCGACGCGCCGAAGGGTAAGACCTGGTTCCGTATCGAGACGGAAGGTGAAGCGGCGCATGAGTCGCGCCTGATGAGCCACACAGTCGAGAAATATTTCTGCCGCGAGCGGGAGAAGGCAGTCCAGTCCTGGCGTCCGGAGCGGCCCAACGCGATCGAGCGCGACATCGGCCTCGAGGCCCATGTACAGCGAGAGATGCCGCTTTTCCTCACGTTGCGCGACAGGGAGGGCAATGCACTGACTACAGCGATGCTGCCACCGGGTGGCAAGGATCGCGGCGGGTTCCGGATCATCATCGTTGCCGCATCCAATGCCGATCCTTATCCTCAGCAGGAAGCGGCCATCGCTGCGCTGGGAGCGCATTTCGGTCTCACACTCGATCGCAACCGCTGCTTCCCCTACGGCCGCTAAGGAGCCTGACAAGTACCGCCGCTTGATTGGAGCGATGTCGGCTCATGGCCCAAAGCGCCGGTTGAGGGACGTCCGCTATTCCGCCGCTGTCGAGCGTAGAACAGACATCGGCGCTGCCCCGCTTGGAGCGCTTATGAGTAAGCCATAACTGGCCCATCCGGGCCCTCAACGCCCTTAGCCACTCAGGCCGGGGGCGTTTTTGCAATCCGGGGGATGGCATTAATCACACGGGCCATGGCGAGCACAGACACGTCGCCATAGTCCTCGCCAGATGTTCGGGCCGCGTGGCCCTGAATGGCGTCGACGACACGCGGATCGAATCCAAGGTTACGACTGACTGACTTGAGGCGGTGCCGCCATGCGTGGTTAGGCTGGACTCGTTCGTCGGTTACCACTGCCCGAACGAAATCAAGAACACGTTTGTAGCTGCCTCTCGCGAACAGCGGGCCGTCTCCCGAGTCAGCGACGAAGCGCAACAACCCGAGTTCGATCAGGTGTGGGTGGACGGGGACCAGCCGGTAAGTCCCGGTCTTGATGCTTCCAGCAAGTGGATTGAGATCAAAAACATGGTGGCCTGACTCGGTGCGAACATCCTCTTTCCGAAGCTGTAACGCCTCCGCAATCCGGCAGCCGGTGTAGCAGGCGATCAGCGGAGCCCACCGTTTGGCGGCGGCCGTTCTCGGGTCTTCTTTCGGCTTCTGCACGTATGAACAGCAGGCCTCGAAGATCGCGCCGGCTTCCTGATCTGTGAAGCCCTTCGGTCGGGTCCTGATTTTCTTTTCTGCCTTGACCTTGACTGCGTCGGCCGGATTGTTCGTCAGCTTCCGATTGTCTACGGCCCAGCCAAAAACGGATTTGATCCCCGGCAGATCACCGTCCTTCAGGGTCTTGGCGGTCACGACCTTCAGACGGGCATCCTTGAACGCAATCATGTCCTGCTCGGTCACGCGGTTAGCATCGTCGTGACCGAGATGCTTAACCAGTCGATCGATCGCACCCTTGTAAGTGTCATAGGTGGTCCGACTGCGGCCAGTTGCTTTCGCTTCAGCCCACCACAAGTCAAGCAGGCCGGTGATCGTCTGCCGCGGCTTGATCGCTGCTACGCTTTCGATGGGTGGGAAACGCTGCGCCTTCGGATCAGGGCTGTAGTCACCTTCAGCGTTGCGCCGGAGCTGCCAGCCGGCATCAAGGCTGGCCGTTCCGACAAGGCGCAGGAAGCGTCGCCGATCATTCGGGTTTAGGTGGATGCGCTGTCGGATCAGAACCCAATCCGCGAGCAGCCCGAACCGATCTTCCAGCGCGTCGTACTGATCGGCCGGGAAGGCGTTCACTGCGGCAGTAAGATCACCAGTCCCGAAGAGTTCAAGGGCGGTGTTCGCTTCGTTCGGCATCAACGCGGCTGGCGGTGGATTCTTGATGCGACCCTCAAGCGCCGCGCGACTGAGCGCCTTGTGATACATCCATGCGTCAGGTTCGCCCGGGTTGTCGCGGTGAATTTCCTGATACAGCCGATACGTCTCGCCGCTCAGCGCGACCATGTCTTTGTGGCTGAGATTGATCGGTGGCGCTTCGGTCAGATCGAACAACCGGCGAAGATGATCCAGAGCGTTGGCCTGTCGCGCCTCCGCAATGGTCTTGTCGTCTGTCCCGAGGCTAAACGCTACGTCGCTTCCGATCGTCACCGTCCGGACGAATGGATAGTCCTCTGGTGTGCTGATGCTGAGCAAAACGCGCTTGCCGCGTAGTCGATCGACGATCTTGGTTGGAACACGAATTCGGAATTGAGGAACGGTCGAGCCGGCACGCTGGGACATTGAGAACTTCAGAGAAACCATTGGTCTGTGTGGCACTTTTGTGTGGCACTCAGGACCGAAATTTCAAGAAAATCAATGTTCTCAGCAGGATGAATGGTGCTGCCAGACAGGATTGAACTGTCGACCTCTCCATTACCAATGGAGTGCTCTACCACTGAGCTACGGCAGCATGTGCTGGGATAAGAATCGGCCGCCACAAGGGGCCTACCAAGCGGGCCGATATCTGCCACAAGCCCCCCTCCTGTGCAAGCTTGCTAGCTCCGCCAAAACGAGAAAATCGGGCGGATATCGGGGTCAAAATGCCCGTTTTTGTTCGAAACGGCCGACTTTCCGTCGATTCGGGTTCCGATTTCCCCACCCAACTGGCCAGTTGGCGGGGCTGCCGGATTCGACTCATTTTGGAGTTTCGCACGATCGGATCGCGCGGGCCTCTTGAGCTGCCACGTTCATGGGGCATGTTATCGCCGACCGCTGTAATGGACCGGTGATGGCTGACGAGAACGACAAGACCACGAGGCAGGATTCGAGACAGGCGAGGTCGTCCCGGGACGACCGGCTAAAGTCGGCGCTGCGCGAAAACCTGAAGCGGCGGAAGGTGCAGGCGCGCGAACGCGCTGCAAATGCCGACCCCTCGCAGAACGAAGATGGCTCCCTAGATGAGGGGACCGCCGGCAAGACCGGCGGCTAAAATCCGGCGGTTCAAATTTTTGGAGTTGAGTGAAGTGGCAATGGGGCAGGACGGACAGCAACCAACCGACAGTGGCGCGCTGATGTCGCGGTTCACGCGCCCCGAGCAGACCTTTCCGGCGCTGACGCCGGCGGAAATCGAGCGTATCAGGCATTTCGGCGAGCTCCGCACCTATTCGGATGGCGAGCTGCTGTTCGAGACCGGCAAGCCGGGGCCCGGCATGTTCGTCATTTTGAAGGGCCACGTCGCAATCACCCAGCGTGACGGGCTCGGTCATGTCACCCCGGTGATCGACCAGGGACCGGGCCAGTTCCTGGCCGAGCTCGGCCAGCTCTCGGGCAGGCCGGCGCTGGTCGACGGACGCGCCGAGGGCAATGTCGAGGTGCTCCTGATCCCGCCGGACCGGCTGCGCGCCCTGCTGGTCGCCGAGGCCGAGCTCGGCGAACGCATCATGCGCGCGCTGATCCTGCGCCGGGTCAGCCTGATCCAGGGCGGCGTCGGTGGCCCGGTGCTGATCGGGCCGTCGAACTCCGCCGGCGTGGTGCGCTTGCAGGGTTTCCTCACCCGCAACGGCCAGCCGCATCATCTGCTCGATGCCGACAGCGAGCACGACGCGGCCGAGGTGATCGCGCGTTATTCGCCGAAGCCGGAGGATTGGCCGCTGGTCGTCACCGCCGACGGCAGCGTGCTGCGCAATCCCAGCGAGATCGAGCTCGGGCGCGCCATCGGCATGATCGGCGGAGCGAAGGATGATCGGATCTACGACGTCGCGATCGTCGGCTGCGGGCCGGCGGGACTCGCGACCGCGGTCTACGCGGCCTCTGAAGGTCTCTCGGTCGCCGTTCTCGACACCCGCGCCTTCGGCGGCCAGGCCGGCGCCAGCGCGCGGATCGAGAACTATCTGGGCTTTCCGACCGGCATCTCGGGCCAGGCCCTGGCCGGCCGCGCCTTCACCCAAGCGCAGAAGTTCGGCGCCGAGATCATGATCCCGATGTCGGTGAAGTCGCTGGACTGTTCGCGCGGTGCCGGCACCTTCGCGCTCGCGCTGGATTGCGGCGACACGTTGCGCTCGCGCGCGGTGGTGGTCGCGAGCGGCGCGCGCTATCGCCGGCCGGAGATCGCAAATCTCGACACGTTCGAGGGCCGCGGTGTCTGGTACTGGGCGTCCCCGGTCGAGGCGCGGCTCTGCGCCGGGGAGGAGGTCGCCCTCGTCGGCGCCGGCAATTCGGCGGGCCAGGCCGCCGTGTTCCTGTCGGGTCACGCCAAGAAGGTGCTGATGATCATTCGCGGCGGCGGTCTCGGCGCCAGCATGTCGCGCTATCTCATCGAGCGCATCGAAGCGACGCCGAACATCGAATTGATGTTCAACACCGAGATCACGGCGCTCGAGGGCGACGAGGCCTCGCTGCTGCGGCGCATCCGCTGGAAGAGTCGGCTGTCGAGCGACGAGGATTTTGCCGACATCCGCAATCTCTTCCTGTTCGTCGGCGCCGATCCCGCCACCGGCTGGCTCGACGGCTGCGGCGTGACGCTCGATCGCGGCGGCTTCGTCGTCACAGGCGCGCAGTCCGAGCAGAATCTGGGCCGGCTCGTCGCGCCGCTCGAGACCTCCGTGCCCGGCGTCTATGCCGTCGGCGATGTCCGCTCCGGCTCGGTCAAGCGCGTCGGCGGCGCCATCGGCGAGGGCGCGCAGGTCGTTGCCTCCCTGCACGGCTATCTCGGCGACGCCGCAAAACCGGCGCTTTAGACAAGGACAAGACAAGGGAATGGCAAGTCGAATGAGGCTTGCCATCTTGCCGTGTCCCACAGACTATCCCTTCATCCTGAGGAGCGCGCCTAAGCGCGCGTCTCGAAGGATCGAGGCCCAGCTGTCAAAGCCGGGCCTTCATGGTTCGAGACGGCGCTGACGCGCCTCCTCACCATGAGGATCTACCAACAACAAGTTTCAAGGGAGGACTAAATGGCTGAAATCGTCGTGCTCTACAAGACGCCCAAGGATGCTGCGGCCTTCGACAAGTACTACGCCGAGACTCACATTCCGCTCGCCAAGAAACTGCCCGGCCTGAAGAAATACGCCGTCAGCAAGGGGCCGGTCGCATCTCCCGCAGGTCCTTCCGGAATCCACCTCGTCGCCATTCTCACCTTCGACAGCGTGGCCGACATCCAGGCGGCATTCGGCAGCCCGGAAGGCAAGGCGACCGGCGCCGACGTGCCGAAATTCGCCAGCGGCGGCGCCGACCTGCTGATCTTCGACACCAAGGAAGTGTGAGTCGCGAAGCGCCTCGCCAAATTCGATTCAACTTTCGTCGAAACCTGAAAGCTCGCAGCCCATCCGGGCTGCAAACTGCCGTCGTCTGTGACAGCGATGCAAAAAATTCAGCCATGCGTTTGTCGATTCGCACGACGACGCATGGCTGCGCGCGCATGTGTGATGCCAGCGCATGTAGCAATCCGATGAGGAGCGTAATACTAATCTCCATCTCAATGCAGAGAGTAGGAGAGATGTCATGGTTCTTGGGTTGAGCTTGCCCACCTTCACGATGGTCCATGTCATCATCAGTCTGATCGCCATCGTCGCCGGCCTCGTCGTGATGTTCGGCCTGCTCGGCTCGAAACCGATGCCGGGCCTCACCGCGATCTTCCTGCTGTTCACGATCCTCACCAGCGCGACCGGCTTCCTGTTTCCGTTCAAGGAGCTGCTGCCCTCGCACATCATCGGCATCATCTCGCTGGTGCTGCTCGCGATCGCCTGCATCGCGCTCTACGGCATGAAGCTCGCGGGCGTCTGGCGTCCGGTCTACATCGTGACCGCGATGATCTCGCTGTATTTCAACGTCTTCGTGCTGGTGATCCAGTCGTTCCTGAAGGTGCCGGCGCTCGCCGCGCTCGCACCCGCTGTGCCGCCGGCGCCGCCGTCCGGCCCGGTGTTCGCAGTGGTGCAGGGCATCGTGCTGGTGTTCTTCGTGGTGCTCACCATCGGCGCCTGGCGCCGCTTCAAGCCGATGGCGTTTGCCTGATCGCCCGATTCTCGTCGTCGCGGGCGGTGCGAGGCATCGCCCCTGGAACATCGCACAACCATCTTCATGCCGCCGGCTCGCGGTTCGCGGGCCCCGGAATGATTTTCACTGAAGGAGTCCCACAATGCCCACCATCACCACCAAAGACGGCGTCGAGATCTTTTTCAAGGACTGGGGCGCGGGCCAGCCGATCGTGTTCAGCCATGGCTGGCCGCTGTCATCGGACGATTGGGACGCGCAGATGATGTTCTTCGTCACCCGCGGCTACCGCGTCATCGCCCATGACCGCCGCGGCCACGGCCGCTCGGCGCAGGTCGCCGACGGCCACGACATGGATCACTATGCCGACGATCTTGCGGCAGTCACCGCGCATCTCGACCTCAAGAACGCCATCCACGTCGGCCATTCCACCGGCGGCGGCGAGGTCGTGCACTACATCGCGCGCCACGGCGAGAGCCGGGTGGCGAAGGCCGCGATCCTCTCTGCGGTGCCGCCGTTGATGGTGCAGACGGCGGCCAATCCCGGCGGCCTGCCGAAGAGCGTGTTCGACGACTTCCAGGTCCAGCTCGCCGCCGGCCGCTCGGCCTTCTACCGCGACATCGCCGCCGGCCCGTTCTACGGCTACAACCGTCCCGGCGCGAAACCGTCGGAAGCGGTGATCCAGAACTGGTGGCGCCAGGGCATGATGGGCGGCGCCAAGGCGCATTACGACGGCATCGTCGCGTTCTCGCAGACCGACTTCACCGAGGATCTGAAGAAGATCAACGTGCCCGTGCTGGTGATGCACGGCGACGACGACCAGATCGTGCCTTACGCCGATTCCGCGCCGTTGTCCGCCAAGCTGCTCAAGAAGGGCATCCTGAAGACCTATAAGGGCTTCCCCCACGGCATGCCGACCACGCATGCCGAGACCATCAACGCGGACCTGCTGGCGTTTTTCAGGGAGTGAGGTCGCGCTTACCCTCCCTCCAGGGGAGGGTGGCACTTCACTTCAATATCGCCCTGATCGCATCGAACGTGCGCTTCACGAAAGCCTCCGGCTTCTCCCGCGCACCTTCGCCGATCCAGCTCTCGCCGCCGACGCGCATCGCGCCGGTGGCGATCATGGCGACGAGCCGCGCCTTCAGCCGGTCCGATTTGCGGCCGGAGCGCTGCGCAAGCCCGTCCGCCAGTGCGCGCTCGAGCTTTTCGTATTTGAGCTGGTCGCGCGCGTGGAGCGCGGGATTGTCGCGCTTGAGCCGCGACATCGCAGCCGCCTCGGTCGGATCGATCCGTTTGACCGCCGCCGCGATCGCATTCTCCGCCGCCGTCAGCATGGATTCGTCCGCAGGCCGTGCGAGAATCCCGGCGACCAGCGCGGCCGCGGCATCTTCCTGCCAGGCGGCGACCACGTCCTCTTTCGAGGCGAAATAATGGAAGAAGCTGCGGCGCGAGACGTCGGCAGCGGCCGCGATGTCGTCGATGGTCGTGGCCCCGAAGCCGCGTTCCAGGAACAGCGCCATCGCCGCGCGCTTCAGTCGCTCGCGGGTCTGCTGCTGCTTGCGCTCGCGCAGGCCGGGCGCCGCCGGGGATTTTTCTCCGGAGGACAAGGGCTTGGCGCGTTTCCTGGCGTGCTTCGAAGCCTTCAAATTATTTCACCTCTTGCAAATTTGCACTTAGTGCACATTTAGACCGGTCGTAGGCCTTATTCCACCCCCTGATAGCCTGGAGCTATGGCATGACCGACTGGACCACGGCAGACATCCCCTCCCTCAGCGGCAGGACCGCCGTCGTGACCGGCGCGACGGGCGGGCTCGGCTACGAGACGGCGATGGCGCTGGCGGGCGCCGGTGCCATTGTCATACTCACCGGACGCAACGACGCAAAGGGCCTGCGGGCGATCGAGGGCATTTGCGAGCGGTTTCCCAATGCGCTGATCGCCTACGAGCATCTCGACCTCGCCAGCCTGTCCTCCGTGGCCGATTTCGCCAAGCGCTTTGCCGCCGGCAACGAGCAGCTCGACCTCCTCGTCAACAATGCCGGCGTAATGGCGCTGCCGAAACGGCAGCAGACCGAGGATGGCTTCGAGATGCAGCTCGGCACCAATTATCTCGGACATTACGCGCTGACGGCGCGCCTGTTGCCGCAGCTTCGCCGGGCGAAGGCGCCTCGTGTCGTCAATCTCTCGAGCCTTGCGCACCGCTCCGGCGCGATCAATTTCGACGATCTGCAAAGCCAGCGCTCCTATCGTCCGTGGCGGGCCTATTGCCAGTCCAAGCTGGCGATGCTGATGTTTGCGCTGGAGTTGCAGCGTCGCAGCCTCGCGGCCGGCTGGGGCGTGACCAGCCTTGCCGCTCATCCCGGCTACGCGCGGACCGATCTCATTTCGAACGGGCCGGGCGCCAACACCCTCTCGTGGCGGGTAGGACGGTGGCTCCAACCCTTGATCAGCCAGTCCGCTGCCGAGGGCGCGCTGCCCACGCTGTTCGCGGCGACATCTCCGGCGGCTGAGCCCGGCGGCTATTACGGTCCGAACGGGTTCTACGAATTGAAGGGGCCGCCGGTGCCGGCGAGGATCATGCCGCAGGCCAAGGATTTTGCTGCGGCGGCCATGCTGTGGGATGTCTCGGCAACGCTGACCGGTGTATCCTTCGACGAGATCGCGGTCGCCGCATGAGCCGCGACGCTGTTGGGGACGTCCCGATGCAAGTCATCATCTTTGGCGCGACCGGCATGGTCGGGCAGGGCGTCTTGCGCGAGTGCCTGGTCGATGCCGGCATCGACCGCGTGCTCGTGGTCGGCCGCAGCCCGACCGGCGTGCGCAACGCCAAGCTCACCGAGATCATCCACGACGATTTCCTGGATTATTCGGCGATCGAGTCTCAGCTCACCGGCTTCGACGCCTGCTTCTTCTGCCTCGGCGTCTCCTCGATCGGCATGAGCGAGGAGCGCTACCGTCATCTCACCTACGACCTCACGCTCGCCGCGGCGACCACGCTGGCGAGACTCAATCCGCAGATGATCTTCACCTATGTCACCGGCGCCGGCACCGACTCCACCGAGCAGGGCCCGCGGATGTGGGCGCGGATCAAGGGCAAGACCGAGAACGATCTGCTCAAGCTGCCGTTCAAGGGCGCCTACATGTTCCGGCCCGGCGCGATCCAGCCCCTGCATGGCGCCCGCTCCAAGACCGCCTGGGTGCAGGCCGTGTATACCGCAACCTGGCCACTCTGGTCGGTGCTGCGCCGGATTTCGCCGCGGCTCGTCACCTCCACCGAGCAAATGGGCCGCGCTATGATCCGCGTCGCCCGGCAGGGGTATCCGCGCAAGGTGCTGGAGATGGAGGATATCAATAGCCTCTAGTCCGCCGGGTTGTTAGGTCTAGGGAAATTTCCGCGGCCGCGCGCGTTGGGCCGTATCCCCCCGAGGAGAGATGCCGGCGATGTCGCCCCAGCTCAAACTGATCGCACTCGATGCCGACGATCTCGCCGTGATCTCCACCCACGTGCAGGATGCCCGGGTGCAGGCCGCCGACATTATCTGGCGGCAGAGCGAGAAGCGGCTGGTGGTCGGCATGAGCCGGCTGGACTGGGAGCAGACGCTGGACGGCGAGGCCGAGCCGCGCCGGCTGGTCGCCGCGCTCCGCTTCGACCGCGTGCTTGCCTGCAAATCGCGCAACATCGACATCGGAGCTCCGGACAAGGTCCTGGACCTCGTCGGGATCGAGTTTCACTCCCAGGACGGCCGCGACGAGGAGCCCGGCGGCAGCGCTCTGCTCTTGTTCGCCCAGGGCGGCGCCATCCGCCTCGATGTCGAATGCCTGGAATGCGAGCTGACCGATCTCGGGGCGGACGAACTGGGGACGGGGATCGAAGGGGAGGGGTGAGGAATGGAAAAGACCCCACTCCTGCTGTCGTCCTGGCGAAAGCCAGGACCCATTACCACCGGTGGTCGTGATGGAGTGGGCCGGAACCACATCCTGCTTCAATTACAACAAGTTGGGGTAATGGGTCCTGGCTTTCGCAAGGACGACATCGAAGCAGGATGACGATGGGCGACGACGACGCCTGCCAAGGGTTGACGGCGGGAGGCCGCCGCGCCATTGAGCAGGGGACCTGGTGCGCCAATCCGCCCCGAGAAACCAGCCAGAAGCCAAGCCAGACATGCCCGTTCGCCTCGACCGCAGCAGCGCCGATTTTGACCAGCGATTCGCGGCCTTCCTCGCCGCCAAGCGCGAGGTCTCGGCCGACGTGGAGGCCGCCGCGCGCGCGATCGTCGACGACGTCGCGACGCGCGGCGACGCGGCCCTGCTCGAGGCCACGGCAAAGTTCGACCGGCTGACGCTGGACGCATCCGGCCTTCGCATCTCGGCCGCCGAGATCGAGGCCGCGGTGAAGGCCTGCGATGCTGCGACGCTGGATGCCTTGAGCCTCGCGCGCGACCGCATCGAGACCTATCATCGCCGCCAATTGCCGAAAGACGAGCGCTTCACCGACCCGCTCGGTGTCGAGCTCGGCTGGCGCTACACCGCGATCGAGTCCGCCGGCCTCTACGTGCCCGGGGGAACTGCGGCCTATCCGTCCTCGGTGCTGATGAACGCGGTGCCCGCGAAGGTCGCCGGCGTCTCGCGCCTCGTGATGGTGGTGCCCGCGCCCGACGGCAAGCTCAATCCGCTGGTGTTGGCGGCAGCAAAGTTGGGCGGCGTCACCGAGATCTACCGCGTCGGCGGCGCGCAGGCCGTCGCCGCGCTCGCGCACGGCACCGCCACCATCGCGCCGGTCGCAAAGATCGTCGGCCCCGGCAACGCCTATGTCGCCGCCGCCAAGCGGCTGGTGTTCGGCAAGGTCGGCATCGACATGATCGCCGGTCCCTCCGAGGTGCTGGTCATTGCCGACGACACCGGCAATGCCGACTGGATCGCCGCCGACCTGCTGGCGCAGGCCGAGCACGACACAAGCGCGCAAGCGATCCTGATCACCGATTCAGCGCGCCTCGCCGCCGACGTCGAGAAGGCGGTCGAGGCGCAGCTGAAGACGCTGCCGCGCACCGCGATCGCGAGCGCCTCCTGGGCCGATTTCGGCGCCATCATCATGGTGAAGAACCTTAACGATGCCATCCCGCTTGCGGATGCGATTGCCGCCGAGCATCTCGAGATCATGACCGCAGACCCTGACGCGCTCGCCGCAAGGATCCGCAATGCGGGTGCGGTGTTCCTCGGCGCGCATACGCCGGAGGCGATCGGCGATTATGTCGGCGGCTCCAATCACGTGCTGCCGACGGCGCGCTCGGCGCGGTTCTCCTCGGGCCTCTCGGTGCACGACTTCATCAAGCGCACCTCGATCCTGAAATGCGGCCCGGATCAGCTGCGTGCGCTCGGACCTGCCGCGATGACGCTTGGCAAGGCGGAAGGGCTGGACGCCCATTCGCGCTCGATTGGATTGCGCCTCAATCTGTCATGACAAAGCCGCCCGAACAGGACGACTCCAACAATCGCATCGTCGCGGTCAGCCTCGACGAGGAATCGATCGGCCGTTCCGGGCCCGACATCGAGCACGAGCGCGCGATCGCGATCTACGATCTGATCGAGCAGAACCTGTTCGCGCCGGAGGGCGCCGACGGGAAGGGGCCGTTCACGCTGCATATCGGCATCACCGGCAACCGCCTGATGTTCGACATCCGCCGCGAGGACGACACGCCCGTGGTCGTGCATCTGTTGTCGCTGGGGCCGTTCCGCGGGATCGTGAAGGACTATTTCATGATCTGCGACAGTTACTACCAGGCGATCCGGACAGCTACGCCGGACAAGATCGAGGCCATCGACATGGGCCGCCGCGGCATCCATGACGAGGGATCGCGCACGCTCCAGGAGCGGCTGAAGGGCAAGGTGCGGGTCGACTTCGAGACCTCGCGCCGGCTGTTCACGCTCATTACTGTTCTGCACTGGAAGGGATAAACGCGGATGGCTGCGCCCCCACGCGCACGCGATCCGCAATCGGTGCTGTTCGCCTGCGCGATGAACAGCGTGCGCTCGCCGATGGCCGAGAGCCTGCTGCGGCACATGTTTCCGCAGGGCCTCTACGTGAAGTCGGCCGGCGCGAGGCGCGGCGAGCTCGATCCGTTCGCGGTCAGCGTGATGGCCGAGCTCGGCCAGGACATCTCCACCCACAAGCCGCAGACCTTCGAGGAGCTCGAGGACTGGGAGGGGCTGAATTTCGACCTCATCATCACGCTGTCGCCGGAGGCGCATCACAAGGCGCTGGAGCTGACCCGCACGCTCGCCGCCGACGTCGAATACTGGCCGACCCAGGATCCCACCACCATCGAAGGCAGCCGCGACCAGAAGCTCGCCGCCTACCGCGACGTCTGCGACCAGCTCCTGCTGCGCATCCGCCGGCGGTTCGCGAAGGTAGGCGCGGCGAGCGGGTGAGGGACGATTGCTGTTTCGCTCCCTCGCCCCGCACTTGCGGGGAGAGGCGAAGAGCCGGCGTAACATCCGCGTCACAGACTGAGGGCACAGGCATATCGGAAACCTCGAATCACCAAACCTCGGGTTCCCGGGTTGTGAAATCAGCCCCCTTCCGATAGGTTCCGCGCGCAATTCACCCCCTGCTTCATCCCCCAAATCACCTGATGCTCGGTCGCCCCAAATTCGTTCTTGCCTCCGGTTCGCCGCGGCGCCTGTCGCTGCTCAACCAGGCCGGCATCGAGCCGGACGCGCTCCGGCCGGCCGACGTCGACGAGACGCCGAAGCGGGGCGAACTGCCGCGCGCCTGCGCCAATCGTCTCGCGAGGACCAAGGCGGATGCGGCGCTGAAATCGGTGCAGCTCGACGACGAATTGCGCGGCGCCTTCATCCTCTCCGCCGACACGGTGGTGGCGGTCGGCCGCCGCATCCTGCCCAAGGCCAACCTCGTGGACGAGGCGGCGCAGTGCCTGCGGCTGCTCTCGGGCCGCAATCACCGCGTCTACACCGCAATCTGCCTCGTCACGCCACGCGAGGCCTTCCGCCAGCGCCTGGTCGAGACCCGCGTCCGCTTCAAGCGCCTCTCGGAGGACGACATCCAGGCCTATATCGGCTCCGGCGAATGGCGCGGCAAAGCCGGCGGCTACGCCGTGCAGGGCATCGCCGGCTCCTTCGTGGTGAAGATGGTGGGGTCCTACAGCAACGTCGTCGGCCTGCCGCTCTACGAGACCACGACGCTGCTCGGCGGCGAAGGCTTTCCGATCCGCTTCGGCTGGCTCAACGCCACCGCCGTGTGAGCGCGCATGCCGGCTCGGGCGGGCCTTAACAAAAATCTCGAAAACAACCCCATGCACAGTAGAATTGGCCCGCGGGACCCGGGCCGCGACGCCTGCGCGTCCGCCCGCAGAACCCCTTTACCCACAGGCTCCTAGACTCTCTCACCCCGTGTAAGCTGCCGACATCATGGACGAACAGGTCAAAAAGCCCGCTGGGCCGCTCAAAACCTGCCCGATCTGCGGCAAGCCCGCGGTGCAGGCCACCCGCCCGTTCTGCTCCTCGCGCTGCCGCGACGTCGACCTGAACCGCTGGCTGAAAGGCTCCTACGTCATCCCCGGTCGCGATGACGAGGTGGATGACGTAGAATAAATAAGCAATATCAATTGCTTGCCTGGGTGGCTGATCGGCCGCGCGCCAGCCGCGGCAAGGCCGCGCCACCTTGTGCACAGCCGGGCCGCGCCCGGTGCAGCCTTCAGGCGAAGCCGGGTGGACAGGCCGCCTTCAGCCCACTATAAACCGCCCGCTCGATGGGCCTTGGGTCCTTCGCTCAGCACGCCCAGGTAGCTCAGTTGGTAGAGCATGCGACTGAAAATCGCAGTGTCGGTGGTTCGATTCCGCCCCTGGGCACCATTCCAATCAAACTCCAAATCCATGGCGGGTTTTGCCGTTTGAGAAGACGGCTCTGACCCGCCCTCAATGCGTCAGCTTCGGATCCGATCAAGACCGGCTTCGCGGTGACGCGGCTTCAGTCGGCTGTGTCGGCCAGGCGCAGATTCGGCACGCCGACGCCACGGACGCGGATCGGTGCCGCCAACTCTCCTCCGCTGACATCGAGAACGAAGCCGGTCTCATCGCGGCGCAGGCGGAATTCGATTGTCCTGCCTGCCTTGCGCCAATCCGCCGTCTCGCCATCGTCGACATAGACGAGGCCTGAGCCACCGCGTTCGGGCGCACCGAACGCAATCGCCGTCAGCCCCTTCTCGTCCTCGATCGGAACGATCGCGCCGGCGCGTGCAAAGACGGGTAGCCGGCCCAGAGGCGCTGCGACAGTCACGCTCTGCCCGCCTTCGAATGCCGTTCCGTCATGCCAGTCGTACCAGCCGCCGGGATGGGCGGGCAGATAGACCTCGCGCGTCGTCGCCCCCTCGTCGAGCACCGGAGCGACGAGCAGATCGGGGCCGAGCATGAACGCGTCCTCGACGGTCGCCGCAATCGCGTCCGAATCGAAATCCCAAAACAGCGGCCGCACCAATGGCACGTCCTCCAGCGCCGCACGCCACATCTGCGTGTAAAGATAGGGGATGAGGCTGTGGCGAAGCTCCATGGCGGATCGAACTTCCGGGAGCACGCTCGCGTGCATCCACGGGGTGTTGACGATGCCGCTCGCCTTCCAGGAATTCATCACCATGCGCGGCCACAGCGCGCAGAACTCGACGAAGCGGCAAAACAGTTCTGGGCCCGGCGATTCGCCATGGAAGCCGCCGACGTCGTGGCCGATGTTGTAAAGCCCCGACAGGCTCATGTTCAGGCCCTGGATCAGATTGTAGCGCAGCGTCTTCCAGGCGGTTTCGTTGTCGCCGCTCCAGGTCTGGCCGTAGCGTGCGATGCCGGCGCTGCCGGCGCGCGTGATCGTATAGGGGCGCTTGTCCGGGGCGTGCGCGGCCTGGGTCTCGTAGGCGAGCTTGTGCATCAGGAGCGCCTGCGCGGGTCTGGCCAGCGCTTGCGGGAACGGCCGGCCGTCGCCGTTGCAGACCGCATCCTCGTCCCAGATCTCGTATTCGTTGTTGTCGCTCCAGACCGCCGTCACGCCGAAGGCGAGCAGCGCGTCGCGGATGCCGTCCGCCCACCACTGCCGTCCTTCCGGGTTGGTAAAGTCGACATGGAAGCCGAGGCCGTCCCAGAATTGCGCGACAGCCGGCTCGCCGGTCTCGCCGTCGGCGACCAGGATGCCGCGCGCCTTGGCTTCAGTGAGCCGGGGATGATCATCGAGCAGGCAGGGCTTGATGTTGGTGACCGGTTGCATGCCGGCCGCCTTGAGGCGCGCCATCGTCGCTGCCGGATCGGGGAATTTGTCGCGATTCCAGTTGAAGACATAGCGACGGTTGCCGATCGAGGTGTAGCCCGAGCCGAAGTGAAAGCTGTCGCAACGGATGCCGTGGCGCCTGCAATCCTCGATGAAGGCGGTGATGCGCCTGTCGGCATCGGGCGCGTCGGCGATGGTCATGGTCGTCATCGCGAAGCCGAGCGTCCAGCGGGGCGCAAAGGCCTGTCCGCCGGTCAGCCAGGAAAATCGGCGCGTGACCTCTGGTACGGTCGGTCCGGCGAGCACGTAATAGTCGAGGTCGCCATCCTCGGCGCGATAACTGCGGAAGAGGCCGTGGTAGTTGTCGATGGTGCAGCCGAGGTCGACCGAGCCGAGCGCGAGATTGTCGTAGAAGATGCCGTGCGCGCCGCGTGCGCCGTCGACGATGAAGAACGGCAGCATCTTGTAGAGCGGATCGGAAAGCTCGGCGTCGAAGCCGCAGGGATCGACGGCGTCGATCGCGAAGCGCCGGCCGGTCCGATCGAGCGGACCGGCCTTGTCTCCGAGGCCGTAATGGCGTTCGCCTTCGTGCCGTTCCATCGCATGCAGCAACGCAGTGGTCTTGCGCGACAGGAGATAGGCCTGGGTTGGGCGGTCCTGCAGGAATGGCTGCAGCTCGCCGTCGCGGTACCAGGCGATGCCGAACGGATCGAGCCGTATTTGAGCGCGGAGGCCCGCGGCGGCGAGCGTGACGATGCCGCCATCCTCCGACACGGTCGACGCCGGATTGGCAAAGCCGGAGATGTCGTCGCGCTGCCGGCCCTCGAACGGCGGCTCGGTGCGATCAGGGGCGATCGCCCAGCCGCGATCGAGCCGATAGCCGTCCGGCCGGCGCAGCGTGACGCGGCCGATGTCGCGCTCGAGTATAGCGACGCGCAAGCTGGCGAGCGGGGCCGCCGCCGGCCCGGTCGCGAGGTCGAAGAGCGCGGCGTGGCCGTCGAGGCCGCGGAAGCGGCCGTGGGTCAGGGCTTTCATGAGATCAGGCTCCGGGGTCGATCAGGGCCGGGCGAGCGCCGCGCCGGTCGCGTCGAAGATATGCAGGTGGTCGGGGGCGAAGCGGATCGCGACTGCATCGCCGCGGTCAAACCGCGACTGGCCATCCTGGCGCAGCGTGATCTGCGGCAGGCCGGGAGCCGTGGCATAGACGAAGGTCTCGCCGCCAAGCTGCTCGACGAGATCGACGGTTGCGGCGAGCGTGCCTGTGTCGGGCGCGACGTCGATATGTTCGGGGCGGATGCCGAGCGTCACGCGCGCGCCGGCGGAGAGGCCGAAAGCGGCGCGGGGCAACGCGAGGTCACGCTCGCCAACGCTCAGGCGCAGCGTGCCGTCGTCGGAAATCACGGTCGCGGGCAGGAAGTTCATGCGGGGAGAACCGATGAAGCCCGCAACGAAGGCGTTCGAGGGGCGGTTGTAGAGCTCGAGCGGCGTGCCGACCTGCTCGATCCGGCCGGCGTTGAGCACCACGATCCGATCCGCAAGCGTCATGGCTTCGACCTGATCGTGCGTGACATAGATCATCGTGCCGCCGATATTGGCATGCAGGGCGGCGAGCTCCTTGCGCGTCGCGACGCGCAGCTCAGCGTCGAGATTCGACAGCGGCTCGTCGAACAGAAAAATCTTCGGATCGCGCACGATGGCCCGGCCGATGGCGACGCGCTGGCGCTGGCCGCCGGAGAGCGCCTTGGGCTTGCGGTCGAGATAGTCCGCCAGACGCAGCATGGCGGCGGCGCGATCGACCCGCGCCTCGATCTCCGACGGCTTCAGCCCCATGTTCTCGAGCGCAAAGCCCATGTTCTTGCGGACGCTCATATGCGGATAGAGGGCATAGGACTGGAACACCATTGCCAGCCCCCGCTCGGAGGCGGGCAGGTGGGTGACGCGTTCGCCGTCGATATGGATCTCGCCGCTCGTCACGTTTTCGAGACCGGCGATGACGCGGAGCAGCGTCGACTTTCCGCAGCCCGAGGGGCCGACGAAGACGACGAATTCGCCATCCTTCACCGCGAGATCGATGCCGTGCAGCACGTCGATGCTGCCGAAGGATTTTCGCGCGGCCGTGAGTTTCAGTTCAGCCATGGTCCATAACCCGATCGGTCATTTCATTCCCGTCGAGCCGATGCCCGTCGTGATGAAGCGCTGCAGGAACACGAAGACGAGGGCGACGGGAGCGAGCGTCACGACCGTCATCGCAAGGAGGTAGTGCCACTGGGTCTGGAGTTCGCCCTGGAAGGCGTTGAGCGCGATCTGGAGCGTGTAGACCTCGGTCTTGGTCAGGACCGCGAGCGGCCACAGGAATTCGTTCCAGCGCCACATGATCGAGAAGATCGCCAGAACCGCCAACGCCGGCAGGGTCAGCGGCATGACGATGCGCCAATAGATCTGCCACTCGGATGCCTTGTCCATGCGCGCAGCCTCGATCAGATCCTTCGGCAGTGTCAGCATGTATTGCCGGAGCAGGAAGACGCCGGTCGGCGTCGCCGCACCCGGCAGGATCACCGCCCAGAGCGAGTTGGCGAGGCCGAACTCGGTCACCACCAGATAGACCGGCACCAGGATGATGGTCATCGGGATCATCAGCGTCCCGATGACCGCCAGCGTAGCCGCCTGCTTGCCGGGAAACGCGTAGACGGCGAGCGCATAGGCGGCCATGGAATTGATGAGCAGCGTGATCAGCGTGGCGACCACCGTCACGAAGACCGAATTGAACAGGAAGCGCAGGAAGGCGAAGCGCTGCAGCGGCTCGGTGTAGTTCTCCGTCGCGAGAGCGACGCGGCGCACCGGTTCGCGCTTGTCGATCGCCACGCGGAACTGCTTCGAGGGATCGGCGGGATCGACCATCTGGGCGACGAGCCCGATGCGCCGAACCTGCGCCAGTTCGCGGACCGAGCCGTCGGGAAGCGTGGCGCGGAACAGCGGCAGCTTCTGTGGCTGACCGGGCACCGTCACTTCGACCTGCGCGAACGGCAGCAGCGACGGCGGAAATTCCAAGAGCGCACTCTGGGTCTTGAACGATGACAGCACCAGCCACAGCACCGGGCCGAACATCAGCACGACGCCGAGCGCGAGATAGGCGTAGGCTGCGATGTCGGTCCAATGCAGCGGCCGTCCGGGCCCGTTGCGACGTTGACCAAGCAAAATCCCAAGGCGCATGGCGGCTACCTCAGATCTCTTTGCGCCGCGCGGCGGCGAATTGCAGGAGCGTCAGGACGAAGAGGACGACGCCGAGCACGACGGACGCGGCGGCGGCGAGGCCGAAATTCTGCACCTGGCTGGCGAAGCCGGTCTCGTAGATGTACTGGACGACCATCAGCGTCGCGGTGCCCGGACCGCCGCCGGTCAGCACGAAGACCTCGTCGAAGGTCTGCGCGCCCTTGATGAGCGCGAGCACGATCACGACGATCATGTTCGGCCACAACAGCGGCAGCGTGATGTGTGTCAGCACGCGCCAGCGCGGCGTCGCGTCCATCTCCGCCGCCTCGTAGAGGTCCGCCGGGATCGCCTGAAGGCCGGCGAGCAGGATCAGTGTGTAGAAGCCCATGTGCGCCCACACCGATACGAACACCGCCCAGAACATCGCCCAGCCCGGGTCGACGAAGAACAGGATCTTCTGACCACCGAGTGTGGTGATGGCCGCGTTGAGGAGGCCGTCGCGCTGCAGAATCCATTTCCAGATCAGCGCGACGACCACGGGCGATAGCAGAACCGGGAAGAAATAGACCGCACGGAAAAAGCCGCGGCCACGGATCTTCATGTTGAGGACCAGCGCAGTGACGAGCGAAAACAGCACCATCGCCGTCACCTGAAACAGGACGAACCTTGCCGTATTGGCAACGCCCCGCCAGAAGTGATCCTCGCGGCAGGTCGCCGGATCGAGATAGGAGCCACAGTCGAACAGATAGGCGAACTGGTCGCCGCCGACATAGGGCCGTTGCGAGGGAAACAGGGCCGTGCCGCCGGTCACCGAGAACACGATGTTGATGCCGATCGGCAGGAACACGAAGAGGCCGAAGAATACGAAGTTGGGCAACAGGAACACATAGGCCATGCGCCGCACGCCGATCATGCGCTGCAGCCATCGCATCGGCGGATCGAACAGACGCATCGCGACGTCGACCGGCAGGACCGCGACGCGCCGGAATTCCGCAAGCGCTGCCGCGGCGATGCCGGGCTGCGGCACGGAGGCGGACGGAGTGTCCGACATCGCGGTGATCCTTCGATCCCGTGAACCCGTCGCCGTCACTTCTTGTTGCGCTCAGCGATCTGCTGCGCGACGTCGGCGGTGATGCGCTTGTAGGCGTCTTCGAGCGCCGTTTCGCCGGAGACCGCCTGCCCGAGCCGGCTGATGACGGCGTTGAAGATGATTCGGCTGTTGATGTAGCCCTGGGTCCGGTAAGCGAGCGGCGAAATCTGGGCAGCGCTTGCGGTGAAGACCTTCAGCGCTGCAGCGGCTTCCGGGCTGGCCGTCGGATAGTCGATGCCTTTCTTGGCGAGCCCAAGGTGGCCGGGCACGAAGAGCGAGCGCGCATAGAACTCCGCCAGCACCGGTTCGCTGGCGAGATAATCCATCAGACGCGCAACTTCCTTGGGATGCTGGGTCGTCTTGAAAGCCACGAGACCGGCGCCGCCCGGCATGCTGCTGCACCCGCCGGGCCCGCAGGGATTGGGGACCGCCACCCAGTCGAAGGCGTTGTCCACGGTCTTGGCGAACTGAGCGGTCTGCCACGATCCGGACAGATACATGACGACCTGTGCGTTCTTGAATTCGTCGTTGGCGCCGCGATAGGCGGTGCCGGAGACCGAGCCCCACAGCTCCTTCGACATGACGCCGGACTTGTGCCAGTCGTAGACCAGTTGCGCCGCGCGCTTGAAGCCCTCGTCCACGACGTCCGGCTCGCCGTTCGCGCCGAAGACCTTTGTGCCTTGCGACACGGCAAGCGCATAGAAGCGATGGCCCGAGCGGTCGAGCGCGAGCGGGAATGGCGCCTGGACCTTGCCCGCAACCTCCTTCACCGCCTTCGCCCAATCCTCCCAGGTTGACCTCTCGCCCGGCATCGCCACCCCGGCCTGCTCGAACAGGGTCTTGTTGACGAAGGGGCCGGTGACGGTGAGCTGGGTCATGAAGCCCGGAATTGCCTGCGGGTCTCCCGCCGGGCGCATCCATTCGAGGAAGGGGCCGAAGTTCGTCTCCCAATAGCCGGGATCTTTGAGAAAGGGGCGCATGTCGAGCGCGTAGCGCGACAGACCGCCCATATCGACGATACGCGCCATGTCGGGACCCTGGCCGGAGGCCAGCTGCACGGGCAGATTCTCGTTGATCGCCTTGTAGGGCACCTGATCGAGAACGACGTCGATGTCCTTGTTCTGCTCGTGGAATCGCTTCAGCAGGTCGGCCATCACCTCGCCCTCGTTGCCATCCGAGTACCAGGCCATGCGGAGCACGGTCATCTCGGCCGACGCCGGCCCGCCGAAGGCGGCGGCGGACAGAAGGGACAGCACAAGAGACGCGATAACGGGCTTGACGGCGCGCATGATCATTTTCCTCCACGCTCGCGGCCCAGTCGGTCCGCGCGAGATAGGCGCTCCGGGCCCGTTCTCCGACGGTCCTTTGGCGCAGGTGTTTCCTTCCACATCGGCATTGGGTCGGATGCCGCTTTTTCGCGTTTGGGCGCGCCTTTTCCGGCTGAAGCGGACGAGAGGCGGCAAAGCCGTCCGAAGACGTTCCAACGGCAAAACGATCTTGGCAAACGTTTGCCAAATGTCAATAGTGCTTAAATTGTCTTGTTGAGTCTCGAGGAGGCTCGACTGTGGCTATAGGTTGCAATCGGACCAGCCCCTGGAGGCCGATGCCGGAAGACGTCTCACTTGCCACAGTCGCGGCCCGCGCCGGCGTCTCGGTTTCGACCGTATCGCGGATCGTCAACGGTGAGGTGCGCCGCGCCTCCCCGGCTACGGTGGCGCGGGTGCTCGACGCGATCGAGGCGGTAGGCTACCGGCCCAATCCGGTGGGACGGGCGCTCAAGAGCGGCCAGAGCCAGCTTGTGGCGATGATCGCGGCGAATCTCGACAATCCGGCCATGGCGACGATCGCAAGCTCCACCGAGGCCGCACTGCGCGAGGCCGGCTACGTCATGGTCCTGTGCGACACGCACGACCGACCCGAACTTCAGGACGAATATCTCCACGCGATGCGGGCCCAGATGGTGCGCGGCTATATCCTCGTTGCGGCGGTCGCCAGTCCCGGCTTGAGCGAGCTTTCCGCATCTGGCGCCCCGACGGTGTTCGTGACCCGCCGCAATCCGACCGGCAACGGCCCGTTCGTCGGTATCGACGATTGTGCAGCCGGCGCTGCCGTCGCCGACCATTTCGCCGATCTCGGGCGGCGTGCCCCGGCTGTTGTTTTTCCGCGGTTGGGCTCGTCCGCATCGCGGGACCGCGTGTCGGGCTTCCTGGCCAGGCTGCGGGAGCGTGGATGGTCCGACGAAGCGATTATCCGGGCCGACGGGGAAGGGCGATCGCATCTGCAAATCGGCTACGATGCCGGCGCGCGACTTTTCGGCGGCAGCGACACGCCGGACGCCGTTCTCTGCGTGAGCGACCAGATCGCCTATGGTGTAAACCGGCGCGCGCTTGAACGCGGCCTGAAAATCCCCGGCGATTGCGATCTGGTCAGCATCGACGGCACGCCTCTCAATCAGTGGGTCGCACCCTGGCTGAAGTCGATCGAAATCCCCTACGCCGTCTACGGGGCGGAGATCGTCGCGGGCCTGCAATTGATCTGGCGAGGCGAACCTTTTGGCGAACGCCTGCTTCCCTACAAGTTCGGCTGACACGCGACGTTCCCTCGCTTGCTGCGCGTCCAGAGGCCGATCGGACAGAAGCCGGTATTCTGAGCGGGCGCGTGTGTCCTCACCCAACCGGGGCTAGAGATTGTGCCGTTGTTTCAATGATATAGGAGTTCGCAATTCTATCCTGAGTGGCGCACCATCCCTCTGACCTTCGGACTTCCACCTATCTGGCTACCGTTTCCGCCGCGTGGGTTCGCTGTACGCGCCGGGTCGCGGCTGATATGCTTTTCGCCATCGGGACGGCAAATGGCAGTGCGTCAACAGATTCCCTTGCGATGCCGGCCTTCTGATCGGATTTCGATCCCGCTCGCATCTTTTTGACGTCGACTTATCGAACGGCTGCCTCGTCCCCTCACATTGGGAGATGTGCCATGGCTGCATCGGATTGGCGTCTCGAAGGCGAATGGATCAAGAATTGTACTTGCGCGTTTGGCTGCCCCTGCGACTTCAATGCCCTGCCGACCCAGGGCTATTGCAAGGGGTTGGTCGGCATGCGGATCACCAAGGGACATTTCGAGGGGACCAACCTCGACGGCCTGTGCTTCGCGGCCACCGTCGATTTCCCGGGAGCGCTACATGAAGGCAACGGCAAAATGCAGCCGATCATCGATGAGCGCGCAACGCCGGAACAGCGCCAGGCGCTGTTTGACATCTTCTCCGGGAAGCATTCCGCCGAGGGCACGCTGTTCCAGATCCTCAGCCTGATCGTGACCACCGTCCACGATCCCGTCTTTGCGCCGTTCGAATTTTCCTTCGACAAGGACGGACGCGTCGCCAAGCTCGTCGCCAAGGGCGTGTTGGAGACGGAGGTCGAACCGATCAAGAATCCGGTGACGGGTGCTCCTCATCGCATTCAGGTGGTGGTGCCCGAGGGTTTCGAGCACAGGGCTGCCGAGGTCGCGTCCGCCAACATCCGCTCGACGGGGGCGATCAGTTTCGAGACCAAAGGCACGCACAGCTCGCTTGCGACCGTCGTGCAGACACCCGAGGGCGTCGCAGCCTGATGCTGCACCAAAGTCGAGCCATCGATGGGCGACATCCTCTTCCGGGGAAAGCCGATGAGCGGGCATTTGGCGCTTGAACACCTGCTTAAGCGCGACCGCCTGATCGTGGTGGTCGGGACCGCCGTGGTGGTGGCGCTGGCCTGGGCCTATCTGGCGAGCGGGGCCGGCATGGACACCGAGATGATGGCCGACATGCCGGACATGGCGCCAATGCCGTGGACGCCACTCTATGCCGTGCTGCTGTTCGCGATGTGGTGGGTGATGATGATCGCGATGATGGTGCCGAGCGCGGCGCCCACCGTCCTGTTGTATGCGACCGTCAAGCGCAGGCAGGAGACTACATCTGGCGCCGCGATGGAGGTCTGGATCTTTCTCGCCGGCTACCTCCTGGCATGGGCCGGGTTCAGTCTCGTTGCGGTCCTGGCGCAGTGGGCGCTCGAACGTACCTGGCTCCTGTCGATGGCGATGGCAAGTACGAGCGCCATTCTGGGCGGCACTCTTCTTTTGGCCGCGGGGCTCTATCAGTTCACGCCGCTCAAGGGCGCCTGTCTTCGCTACTGTCAAAGCCCGCTGCTGTTCCTGAGCAGGTACTGGCAAGTCGGCAGAAGCGGAGCATTCCGCATGGGACTTCGCCACGGCAGCTATTGCGTCGGCTGCTGCTGGTTCTTAATGGCATTGCTGTTCGTCAGCGGCGTGATGAATTTGCTCTGGATCATCGCCATTGCACTCTATGTCGCCTGCGAGAAACTGCTTCCGTTCGGCCGAAGCCTGAGCTATGCGGCGGGCGTGACCCTTATCCTGTTCGGAACGATCGTTCTTGCGCGCGCGGTGTGAAGCGTGTTGGCTTGCGTCAAGCTCGAGCCATTGCAGCGCACGGTCCGCGTGCAAATTTCGGCCATTCAATACAAAACAACCACAATCCCTCGCGGAGGAAGCTCCATCTGAGATGAGGGGCATACGGCTGATGGCGCTCAACATTCGAGCGCCCGGCCCCATCAAGAGCAACCAGAAAATCATATCGATATTTCAATTATATAGCAGTTCGCAGTTTTATTTTGAGTGGCGCACCATTTCCGTGTGACCAGCGCCCGGAGCTCCCCGCTGCGCCTCAACCCCCGTACAGATAGTTCGGCAGCCACAGTGTCATGCCAGGCCAGAGGTACATGATGACCATGCACAGGATGACGATCAGCATGTAGGGCATCATGCCGGCGAAGATCTGGTTGAGGGTGACGTGCTTCGGGGCAACGCCCTTGAGATAGAACGCCGACATCGCGACCGGCGGTGACAGGAACGCCGCCTGCAAGTTTACGAACACCAGCGTCCCCCACAGGATCGGGTCGATGTTGAAGTGCTTCAGCATCGGCAGGAAGATCGGCACGAAGATGATGATGATCTCGGTCCATTCGAGCGGCCAGCCGAGCACGAAGATGATCGCCTGCGACAGGAGCATGAACTGCACCGGTGTCATGTTGAGCGAGAGTACCCATCGCTCAAGCAGCGCCTGCCCCCCGAGAATTGCGAACACTGCCGAGAACAGCGCCGAGCCGACGAACAGCCAGCACACCATCGCGGTGGTTTTCGCGGTTAGGAACACCGCTTCCTTGGTACGCTTCCAGTCGAGCGTGCGGGCTTGCAGCGCCAGCAGGAATGCGCCAAAGGCGCCAACGGCGGCGGACTCGGTCGCGGTGCAGATTCCGAACAGGATTACGGCGAGCACGACGACGGTGAGAACGCCGAGCGGCATGGTCGACGCGGTCAGCAGTTTCACAACCGAGAGCCGCTCGGCGTTGAACCTCCAGTAGTAACGGACCTGTAACAGCGCGCAAACAGCCGCGATGCCCCAGAACCAGAGATAGAATTGGAGCCCTGGCCCCAGTTCAGCGGGCGTGGCCTCGTGCGTAACCAGCTCTGGCGTGCCCAATTGCTGCACGCCGGTTACCGCGAGTTCGATGCCAGCCTGCTGGTGAATCACCACGTACCACCAGATGGTGGCCATCGTGCCGGCGACGATCGTAAACGGCACCAGCGCGTAACCGAAGCTTGAGAGCAGCATCCAGTAGCTGACGGGACGGCCTTCCGCGTCGATGCGCCTTGCCTGCGACGGAGAGATCAGCCCCTTGATCAGCGAGATCAGGATCGTTTGCGATCGATAGGTGTCCTCGAACTTCGACAGCCACGCCGGCACCGGAACCTTCGTTTGGGCCTCCGGCAATGGCGGAGCGATCTTCGGACTGATCATCGCCCAGGCGACTATGTAAATGAGATACAGGAACGACAGAAAGAAGCCCGGGAACATCGCCGCCGCGTACAGCTTGACGATCGACTGACCGGCGACCGCGGCATAGACGATGATCATGACCGACGGCGGAATCAGAATGCCGAGCGTACCGCCCGCCGTGATGACGCCGGAGGCGAGCTTCACGTCGTACCCCGCCTTGAGCATGGGATTGAATGCGATGACGCCCATCAGCACCACCACCGCGCCGACAAGGCCACTCGCGATCCCCCAAAACGTGCAGACGATCAGAGTCGCGACCGCAAGCGAAGCCGGCACGCGGCGGAACGCGAGCTGGATCGAGTAGAACATCCTGTCGACCAGCGCGCCGCGCTCCATCACGTAGCCCATCAGCACGAACAGCGGGATGGAGATCAGGACGTCGTTGGTCATGGCGCCGTAGGTGCGCTCAACCATCAAATCGAACACGCGGTTGTCGGCCCAGGAATGCGTCGGGTCATAGAACGCGATGTAGCCAAAAAATATGCCCAGGCCCATCAGCGTGAACGCTGTCGGGAAGCCCATCATGATCACGACCACGATGAGCGTGAGCATCAAGAGCCCGAGTGCCGGATCGCTCATGTGTTCACGTCTCCGCCCATACCGCGCTGGCGCGCACTCTCGTCGATTTCATGCGCCCGCTCGATGGCGATCTTGCGCGACTCCTCGTCGACATATTCGCTGTGGGCGAGCTGCTGCTCGATGACGTCGATCTCCGCGACGTCCCTCAGCCGGCTGGGCCATTCGCCGGTCTTCAGGCAGACGACACAACGCACGATCTCGGCGACGCCTTGCAGCATCACCAGCGCGCCGGCGATGGGGATCACGGATTTGAAGTGATAAACCGGCGGCCCATCTGCCGTCACGTTCGAATGCTCCGCGATCCGCCACGAGTCGGCTGCGTAGTCAAAGCCCGCGTATATGAGGGCGGCGATACCAGGGATGAAGAAAACCGCATAGAGCACGATGTCCAGCCACGCCTGCATGCGCGGTCGCATCGAGCTGTAAAGGAAGTCGCCGCGGACATGGGCGTTCTGGGCCAGCGTGTAGGCGCCGCACAGCATGAACGCGCTTCCGTACAGCATATTATCAAGATCGAAGATCCACGCCGTCGGCATATTCATGATGTAGCGCTTGAACACTTCGACGCAGACGACGGCCATCAGCAACATGATCAACCAGGCCGCGACCTTGCCGCACCACGTGCTGATTTCGTCAATGACGAGTAGAAATTTATGGACGGTCATTGGTCGCCGCCGATTAATCCGAGGAAAGAATGAAATGACAATGCGACCGTTCGGTCGCCGTCCCGAACGGTGCCTTGCCGATTCAATATGCCGTCAGGTCTTCTTCGCGGTTCCTTTTGGCCCGAAGTAGTAATCGAACGCCATCTTGCGGTTGACGACGGTGTCCTGTTCCCATTGCGTCGCCCGCCTGGCAAACGCGATCTGCGATTCGACGATTTCCTTGAACAGCGGATTTTCCGCCGATTTCTTCTTGACGATTTCGTCGTAAATCTCGAGCTCAGCCTTGAGGATGGAGTCCGGCGTCTTGTAGAACTTCACCTTGTCCTTGGTCTGCAGCTCGATGTAGTCCTGCGAATAACGGTCGATCGCCTTCCATTGCATCTCTTGCGAGGCGGCGCTGACCGCATTGGCAATGATCGCCTTCATCTTGTCCGGCAGCGCGTCGTACTTGGACTTATTGAAGGTGATTTCGAGCTGCTCGGCGTTCTGGTGATAGCTCTGCAGCATGCAGACCTTGGAGACGTCCGCGAAGCCAAGCAGGCGGTCCGACGAGGCGTTGTTGAACTCGGCCGCGTCGAGCAGGCCGCGGTCCATCGCCGACACGATTTCGCCGCCCGGCAGCGCGTTGACCGCGGCGCCCATGGCGGTGAACATGTCGATGGAGATGCCGACGGTGCGGTATTTGAGGCCCTTGAGATCGTCGACGCTGGCGACCGGTTTCTTGAACCACCCGAGCGGCTGCGTCGCCATCGGTCCGTACGGGAACGACACGACGTTCAGGCCGACCGATGCATACAGTTTGGCGAGAAGCTCCTTGCCGCCGCCCCACCTGTGCCAGGCGAGCAGCATGTTGGCGTCCATGGCGTAGCCCGGACCCGAGCCCCACAACGCCAGCGCGTTCTGCTTGCCATAGTGGTAGACCAGCACGCCGTGGCCGCCGTCGAGCGTGCCCTTCGACACGGCATCGATCAGCCCGAACGCGGGCACCACGGCGCCGGCGGGAAGCACCTCGATCTTGAGGTCGCCGCCGGTCATGTCGTTGACCGTCTTGGCGTAGTCGAGTGCGTATTCGTGGAAGATATCCTTCGACGGCCAAGTGCTCTGAAAGCGCATACTAATTGGGCCCTGCGCGCTAACGATCGTCGGCGCGGCTACCGTCGCGGCGGCCCCCGCAGCCGCAATCTTGAGAAAGCGGCGGCGGCTGGAAGTATTCCCCTTGTTTGACTTGGTCATGGTTTCCTCCTCCCGTTGGAATGGCGATCCCTGGCGGATCAGCCCCTTTTTTATTGGGAGAAGTCAAAGACTTGCGCAGGGGATTGGCAAGGAATGTTCAGGATGATGCGACGCTACGACGCGGGTTGCGGCAATGCTGCGCCGCACGTCGGAAGCGCAGATCATCGGAATTTTGAAAGAGCATGAGGCCGACGTTTCGGTCGCCGATGTGCCGCAAGCATGGCGTCAGCGACGCCAGCATCTACAAATGAAAAGCGAAGATCGGCCTGCGCGCCTACTCCTCGACCTGGCCAATAAGAGCCAGGAGCCGGTTTGTGGTCAGCGGTACGGGCGCGGATGTGACGCTGTTACTGCCGGCGGCGATCAATGCACGGAGGCTGCGGATGCTCCGGCGTTTTCCGGCTCGGTATCCTCCGACAACGGCGAGTCAATGAGCCTATCTCTCACGCCTTTGAAATTTCGCATCGAATACAAATGCAAATACAATAGTTCCAGTTCATCGGTTTTCGCCAATGAGGCCAGCGCGTCGCCCCCGAGTGCGCGCAACTTCTTGCGTGGGACGGCCATGAAGCCGCCGAGTGTCAGCGTCTCTCCCTTTGGCGTCGTCACTTGCGCCCGCATCGGCTCGAGCAATCCCAACTCCTTCAGGCGCCTGCCAAACCGGCGCGTGCGCTCAAAATGGATTTGGTATTCCTTCAAGAACTTCAACACCTTTTCGGTGTAAGGCGAAGGCTTGCCGTCGTCATTGAACAAGCGCTGACCGCGGCCTTCGCTATTCAAGCCGGGATGGGACTCCTCGACGCACAGCGTCACGATCTTTCGTTCGTTGGTAGCCGAGAACACAAACGGGTAGCGGCCGATAAAGGCCGGTATGTAGTTCGCTTGCCATCTGGAATCCTCCGACAGGAAAAGGTTCTGATCCGGTCGGACGCCGAGCACTGCTGCCGGCAAGACCGGCACTTGGGGAGCGCTGCGGCGGCTACGGTCTGACATAAACACTCTCATACGAACCCGTATAATCCTCCTTCCAACCCCGCCGATCGACGAGAAACCGCCTCAACTGCTCATGCGACCGTATCCAGAGAACCGCATCGATACGATATTTTTCAATGACCGAGTCCCACGCAGCCTCATCAATCTCTTTCCGAACCAGCTTGAAATAATCACGCAACAAGTCGTCGGGATAGGCGGTCGCCGCCCGACCGTCGACGAATACGTGTACCCTGCCGCGGGTGTGGAAAATCAAAAGTCCGCCGACGTTCCAGTGGTTCAGAAGCCGCGCATGCGAGAGGTGTGCGTTGAGATAGTTGGCGTCCTGCTCCGAAAGCATCTGCGGCAGCTCGAGAGCCAGCACCGACTGCAAGAAGATCAGCGGCAGCGCCAACGCGCCGATGAGGCCGGCAAGCAGCAGCGATTTTCTGAACCTGGAGTTTTGGCAGTTGTTTGAGAAGGAGTTGATCGATGTGGAGAGCCAGTGGAAGCGCTGAGAAAATAAAGAAGAAGGACATGTATCTGAACTGATGAAGCCCCAGCAGCAGGAAGAGCCAAGCGAGCAGCCGCGATTGCAGGGGAATGGGGCTCTGCCTTCCGCAGGACAGTTCGAGCGCAACAAATGTTGCCATGTAGATCATGCCGGGGATGCTTCCCGGTATCTCCAGGTTGTGGGAGTAGGGTAACCACTCACCGATATTGGCCTGCACGAAGTGACCCATCGTAGCCGTCACGCCGTCATAGACGTGCCAGCCAAGAGGATTGACGAGCACTGCGGCAGCGCAGCCAATTCCCGCAAGACCATATCTCTTGAAATCCGGCCAATCCTGCTTGAGCAGCGAGACGCCGCAGAACACGCCCATGATAAGAAAGCCGATCAAGAAACCGCCGTGCAGATTGACCCAAATGACCATCATCGCCGGCAACAACAGCAGCCATCTCGCTCCCTCGATGCACACTCTGTAGAAGATCACGCAAAACAGCATCGTCGAGATGTTCGGCGAAGCGGCGAGATACATGTTGGGGGCCGCCTCATAGGCGGGATACAGGAGGCACGCAGAGAAGACGGCGATGCAAGCGGCAATCGCCGAAGCTCCGCCGCGCAAGCAGGCGGATGCGAGGCACCCAACTATCATTCCGCCGCAAGCGACGACAAGCAGGACAAGACCACTCAAGCCCGCGTACTGCAGCAGGACACTGGCGATCACGTCCCAAAGCCAGGAAAGATTATACCAAGGCTTGTCTCCGAGGGTGAACGACCAGGGATCCTGAAGGGGAATACGCCCGCTCTCTCTAATCAAGTCCCCGGCGGCCAGGTGCCATCCCAGGTCATAATGGCCAAGCAGAAGCGGCGCGTTGGAAACGTAAAACACACAGGCAAAGGTTGTCAGGAACACATAGGTTCCGATGTTCGACCACGGCTTGACGGTATTGGGGCTGCCGTCTTGCCTGGAATCGCTCCAGGCAGTGCGCGCATCCATCGTTCAGCCCCTTACAATCGAAACGGACGGCCAAAGGTCCGCCATGCCTTTTGGACCTGCTGCTTCAAAAGCAGACATTCGTCGGTCTAGGGATGATAATCTAAGGTTGAGTAACAGAGATTGTAATTACTTATTGTTCTACCGAAGATAGCCGTTCCGCTTTCGCGTTGCGGCGGGGCCGGCCGGCGAGGACTTGAAGCCCTCCTCCGCAATCGGCCCCTGCAAGAGGCGGCCAGCTGGGCGCGGCGTTGGAAATTCCTGGGCCATCCCGATTGATCGTTGCTGTGGTGCATCGTCGCTGTTGCGTTTGCCGGGGGCGCGCATCATTAAAATTGTGCTGGCGCAGACAAAAACTTCATGCAATCTTAGCGGGATATTTCGGGTGATGTTTTCATTTCGGTGTAGAGCTCGCCGGACCTTCGATCCGGCGGAGGCTACGCCTGCAGGAACTTTTGGCCATGCTGAAGCCGGTCGCCGCGGACCCCGTCGAGCCCGTTGTCACGGATATTTTCGATAACGGTGATGTGCTCCTGGGCGAGTTGGACGCGATCGAGGAACGGCGTGCGCTGCTTGCAGATCCTGCGCGCGAGTCACGGCCCATCGCCAGACCGGCGCACAATCCGAGCGCTCCGCCGGAAGACAAACTGGAGAATTTCGCCACCAGGGCCGCAGACCTCGATCTGTCGGCGTTGTGTCTGTCGGGCGGCGGCATTCGCAGCGCTGCGTTCGCGCTCGGTGTGGTGCAGGGGCTCGCCGCGCGCAAGATCCTGAGGAGGTTCGACTACCTCTCGACGGTTTCCGGCGGTGGATACACCGGCGCCATGCTGACGGCTTGGGTGCAGCGTGCCGGTTACGACAGCGTCGAGAAGGACCTCATCGACGGTCCCAGGAGCGATGCGACCATCTCCCCGCTGCAGCACCTGCGCCGGTACAGCAGCTACCTGTCGCCGAGCGCCGGGCTGCTCTCGACCGACATGCTGGCGCTGGTTGCGCTCTATATCCGCAACCTGCTGCTGAACTGGTTTGTGCTGATTCCCATATTGCTGGCGGCGATCATCACGCTGAAATGGGTGACGCAATGGGCTTGGACGTTCCAGGCCGGCGGCGTGAAGGTGGCGCTGTTTGGCCTCCTGGCCGTGGCTCTTGCCGGCTCCTCGATGGTCGATTCCCTCCAGCAGCGTCCCGGCTGGGGCGACGAATCCTCCAGCCGTTCGCGCTTCCTTGCGCTCGAACTGCTACCGACGCTCCTCGCGGGGCTGCTGATCAGCGTTGCCGCGCTGAAGATCTATCAGCAGTCGGTGGATAGCACGCAGGTCGGAGGCGGTAGCCGACTGCTGACGTTTCTGACGGAACTCCAATGGTACGGGAACGTCGCGGTGGTCGCGGCCGGCACCTACTTCGTTGCCGCTGTCCTCGCCTTGTCCTTCTCACCGCCGCGCGACCGCGACAACGACGACAAATCGACGTCGGAGAACATACGCTCTGCGACGCTTCTCAAGGGGATATCGATCGTATTGGCGCTGACGGCCTCGGGCGCCGTCGTCGGCCTGCTGCTTGCCAGGATCATCGACGCCATCGGTGCCTCGCCGCCGGACACGATCTCGCCCGACACGGGGGTCTCGCCGCTCAGGGTGTTCCTGCTGATGTGCCTTGGACCGTCGGTGTTCATGGTCGCGGTGTTTCTCGCCGAACTGCTCTACTGCGCGCTGACCGGCCGCGTTTCCTGGGGCGACGCCGAGCGGGAGTGGCTCGGCCGGGCCGCGGGCTATCATGCGCGCGCGGCGGTGTTCTGGTCGCTGGCGCTTGCTGTGGTCTATCTCGGTTCGTACAGCGTCAATTATCTCTATAATTGGTCTATTCCCTCGCTCAGCGGCTTGCTTGCAAGCGGCGGGATCGCCGGCGTGGTCGCGAGCCTGGTCGGAAAATCGTCGTCGACCATGGCTGTCTTCAAGAAGGGCTACGCGACCCTTGCCAGCCGTTCGCTCAATTTCGTCCTCGCGGTCGCCGCGACCGTGTTCATCGTCGTCCTGACGAGCGTCCTTTCCGCGGCGGTCGACTGGCTCGTTCTGCCCGAGTTACCCGAGCGCAGGGCTCTCTGGTTCGACAAGAAATTCGATGTGCTGTGGCCGCTCGCCAAGGGGCTGTTCTGGACGGTGCTGGTCGGCGCAGTCGCGTCGCTGCTCGTCAATACCAACCGCTTTTCGCTTCACGGTGTCTATCGCAACCGACTGATCAGGACCTTCCTCGGCGCCTCCGCGGAGAAACGCAAACCCAATGCGTTCACCGATTTCGACGAGAAGGACAATCTCAATCTGAGCAGCCTCTGGCCCAACGCCGCGCCGGACAACAAGAAGAGAATTCCGCCGCAATATCTCGTGCAGAACATCGCGATGAATATCGTCGCGACGCGTGAGCTGGCATGGCAGGAACGCAAGGCGATGTCCTTCGTCGTGACGCCGTGGTGGTGCGGATGCGGTGATCAGAACCGCGAATCGCAGGTCTTGCGTGCCGATCTCACCGGAGCTTCGGGGTGCTACCGGCCTTCGCAGCATTACGGCAAGGGCATCAGCGTCGGAACCTCGATGGCGATCTCCGGCGCCGCCGCAAGCCCCAACATGGGCTATCACTCCTCGCCTGCCCTCAGCCTGCTGCTGACCTTCTTCAACGTCCGCCTCGGTGCCTGGCTCGGCAATCCCAACTCCGCCGGGAAACGCACCTGGCGGCATGCGGGTCCCATGATCGCCGGTTGGCCGATGATCCAGGAAGCGCTGGGTTTGACCGACGGGACGAGGGGCTACGTCTATCTTTCCGACGGCGGGCACTTCGACAATCTCGGCCTCTACGAGATGGTGCGTCGCCGCTGCCGGCTGATCATCATCAGCGATGCAGGATGCGATCCGGACTTCGGATTCGAGGATCTCGGCAATGCGTGCCGGAAAATCTCGATCGATCAGGACGTCGATATCGAATTCGAGGCGCTGAAGATGGTGTCCCGCAAGACGCCACCCGTCGAAGGGCCTTACTTTGCGGTCGCCAGGATCAAATACCGTGGTCACGGCGCCAAGGACGGCCTCCTTGTCTACATCAAGCCGAACTTCCAGGGCATCGAACCGATCTCGGTCCGCAGCTACGCCCTGAAGGCAACGGTGTTCCCGCACGAAAGCACGGCGGATCAATTCTTCGGCGAGTCGCAATTCGAAGCCTATCGCGCGCTTGGCCGCTTCGCGATCGACCATATCGATGGCGCCGCGGGCAAGCCCTATTCCGATGTCAACGCGTTCGTCACGGAGATCAGGGCGCACGCCGCCAAGGCGGCGGCGCCGGCGGCGGGACCGGCATCAGTAGCGCCACCGCCGCAACCGCCACCCCCGCCGCCGCCATCGCAGCCTCAGCCTCAGCTACAGCCGCAGCGACAGCCCCAGCCCCAAACAGCCGCGTCTGCCGCAGCGTCCGCGGCTGGTCCCGACGCCGACACCGTGACTGGCTCTCGAGGAGGATGATGTGATGCGCATGAAACTCTTCGTCGCGGCACTTCTCTTGCCGGTCTCCGCAGGGCCGATATTCGCGCAGACATTCGATGAGCAGGCGATTTGCGCCGCCATCAACAAGCCCGGGCTGTTCTACGCCCGCAGTCAGCCGCCATACCAGTACTCGCCGGTGAACGGCATGCCGCTCTCCTACGACCGGGATGCCCGCTTCGTCCTGATCACGACGCCGGTGCTGCCACGGCCGGGCCGCGACTACGAGGGCGTGTGGCACGTACGCACCCAGACGATTGCCGAACTGAGCAAGCGGGCGAACAAGGCCCATATCTACCGTCCGCCGGTCAAGACGCGCTGCTCCCGGGACGTGCTCCCGGCATTCGAGGGGGGCGACCGGCTCGTGACACTGACGGCGTATCTGGATCATCATTTGTCGGATCCCAATCACCCGCGCCAGAAGAACTACGATCTGACCCGGCGCTTTCACATGCCGGTCGAGGATGTGGCGGCACGTGATTGCGTCTGGACCGACGACGAGAGGGCTTACGACCTCAGGGACACATACAGCTTCTCGGATGTGAGCCGGCGCGACCTGGATTCGGGCTTTGAAGCCGCCATGACGATCGTCCCGCGCGCTTATGCCTCGTCCGTGAGTTACCAGGGTTTGAGCTCGGAGTTCGCCTATCGCGACACGCCGAATGGCGCCTGCGTCTCCTTTGCGTCGCCGATCCCGACCGGACCAGTGCCGCGCGGCGGCTGGTTCAGCAATGCCTATGACGACGCCATGCAGGCAGCCGCCGCCTGGAAGCCGAAGTCGACGCTGCTCGTCATCAAGCGGGTCGAGGGGCGGCGGGTCATTCCGGTGACGTCAAAGACGATCACTTGGGCCGACCGATGAACGCGGAAGCAGAACGCGCGGTCCCGATAGCGCCAAAGATTGGCTGGAAGCGCTTGTTCAAATGGCGCCTTCTGCCGATCAACAAGCTGCTCCAGATCAAATGGATGCAGCAGGTATTCCCAAAGCTGCTGTGGCTGGTCGTTCCGCTTCAATATTATCACGCGCGGCAGCTGCCGGCGGGTTTCAACATCGACAGCTATCTGCCGTCGGCAGCTCTTGTCGTCGTTCTGGTGGCGTCGATGGTCTGCGTCGCCGGCATCATCGCAATGCTGTACCCGCGCTCGAAATATTATTATGACGCCGCACGTTCCCTGATCTCGTCGATGCTGGGCACATGGGCCTTCGCGCTGGCACTGGTGTGCCTGTCGTTCGGGCTCACTCAATGGCGTGACTCGCGCCCCAGTGACGTCGTCGAGAATTTCCTGTGTCTGCCCGAGCCGGCTCCCTACATAAGGGCAGTCTGCGACTCGAAGTGGATGCACCCCCTGCTCATCTATTCCGTTTATGCGCTGACCGGCGCCGTGCTGCTGACCATGCTGATTCATGGCTGCGCTCGCATCAAGGCGGCGCGCAACGAAGATTTCCGCCCGCTCCAGGAGCCGAACCTTTTTGTCGTGGCCATCGTGGTCGCTGCTCTGATGACGTTCTTTCAGTGGTTGATCACCACGGGTGGCTGACGAGAGCGCGGAGCGGTGGCGCCGACGGATTTTAGGCCCTCTCGCCACAATGATGCACCGCGGATCGCGCCGACCGTCGCCTGGTCTCTCCTCCGATCGGACGAGGGTCCGGCCGCCAGCGCATCGACAATCAGCGCGTGATCGCCGGCACATATCAATCCAGCTGGCCAAGCTAGCTTGTCGTCAGGTGGCTCGCAGTGAGCCACCAGGCAAAGGACAAGACTCATGCGCAATTCACGTTCGAACCGGTCGCCGGTTTGATGGTCTGAAGATCGCCGAACCAGATGCACTGTCTTGGTCATCGCTGTTTTGCGAGGGTTTGCCCCGAGCCATCGAGACTGGGCGTCGTATTTTCCCCTCGCGAACTCCCTTCAAGCCCGACAATCGTCTGCGCGTGGCGCCTATGTCCATTCGCAATTGTGAGGCTTGAGCACGAGCCACGTTCCCGCCGCCGTGCTATTGCTGCTCCCCGCAACTTCCCGCGAGGACACCCATGCTTCCCCTTCCCGCCGACATCTTCACCGAGCCCGAGGACGTTTCGCCCGACAGTCTCGCCAATCTCGGCCCGCTCCGCCGTCTCGCCGGCACGTGGCTGGCGGACAAGGGGATCGACGTCAATCCGAAGGCGGAGGGGCCGGAGCGGCGGACCTTCATCGAGCGCGTTCGGATGGACCCGATTGATCCGCAGGCCAACGGGCCGCAGCTGTTCTACGGCCTGCGTTATCACATCCACATCAACACGCCCGAGGAGGACATCACCTTCCACGACCAGGTCGGCTACTGGCTGTGGGAGCCCGCGACCGGGCTGATCATGCAGACGCTGGCGATCCCGCGCGGGCAGGTGCTGCTCGCCTCCGGCAAGGCCGGGCCTGACGACAGGAAAATTTCCGTCACGGCCAAGCGTGGCGACACCGCTTACGGGATCTGCTCGACCGACTTCCTGGAACAGGCCTTCCGCACCGATGCTTACCGCTGCGACATCACCTTCAACGACGACGGAAGCTGGACCTATCTGATCCAGACCGAGTTGTTCGTGCGCGGCGCGCCGTTCAATCATCACGACACCAACACGCTGAAGCTCGTCGCGCCGCCAAAGCTCAATCCGCTCGCGGTGATCGTCAACGATCGCGCCAGGAGCGGCGGCAGCGGAACGGCGGCTTGAGCGCAGTCCGGAGATTTGCATGAAGCCGTATGTCATCTGTCTGATGCATTCCAGCCTGGACGGCCGCACGCACCCCAGCCGCTGGCGTCCGAAGGGCGCGGGCACGGACTGGTTCGAGAAGATCCATGACGAGCTCGGCGGCGATGCCTGGGTGATCGGCCGCGTCACCGGCTCGGAGTTCGCCAAGGGCAAGCCCTATCCCACCGGAACGGCCGAGACGTTTCCGCGAGAGCCGTGGTTTGCCCGGCGTGATGCAAGGACCTATGGCGTCGTGCTCGACGCGCAGGGCAAGATCGGCTGGGGCCGCTCCGACATCGGCGGCGATCCGATTGTGGTGGTGCTGACCGAGAGCGTGCCGGATTCACATCTTGCAGGCCTGCGCGGCGAGGGCGTGTCCTACATCTTTGCCGGCAGGTCGGAGATCGATCTCGCGCTGGCGCTGGATATCCTCAATCGCGAGCTTGGTGTGAAACGCCTGCTGGTCGAGGGCGGCGGCGTCGCCAATGGCGCGTTCCTGCGCGCCGGTCTCATCGACGAATTCAATCTGATCCTCAGCCCCGCGATCGATGGCGCCAAGGGCGCACCCTTCGTCTTCGACTCGACGGACCCAGACAGCGACAAGCGCGCCCCCATCACAGCGATGACGCTGGAGAGCACGCGCGAGCTTGGCGGCGGTGTCCTGCTGCTGCGGTACCTGATCAAGAACGATCCGCAGGGCCTCGTCAGGTAAAGCGCCGGCATGTCGGACAAATCCGAGCACATCGTCATCGTCGGCGCAGGCGCGGCTGGCCTGATGGCGGGGCGCGAGCTTGCGCGCGCCGGCAAGAGGGTGACGATCCTGGAAGCACGCGAACGCTGCGGCGGGCGCATCCACCCGCTGCCGGCGGCAGAGTTCGGCTACCCCGCCGACGGCGGCGCCGAATTCGTCCATGGCGAGGCACCGGTGACGCGCGCCCTGCTGGGCGAGGCGGGGCTGTTCCTTCAGGAGATCGAAGGCACGCTATGGAGTTTTGACGGCGCAAATTTCTCGCGCGAGGACCCTCACGATCCGCACGAGGCGGAGCTGCATGCCGTGCTCGGGGATTTGAAGGACGACCTCACCGTCGCCGATTTCCTGCGCCGTCATTTTGCCGGACCCGAGTATGATCGGCTGCGCTATTCGATCGAGCGGATGGTCGAGGGCTACGATGCCGCCGATCCCGAGCGCGCCTCCACGCTGGCGCTGCGCGAGGAATGGATGGACGGCGGGCTCCACAGGCAGGCGCGCATCAACGGCGGCTACGGCGCGCTGATCGATTTTCTCGCGGCCGGGTGCCGCAGGCATGGCGTGACGATCCGCCTTGGCTGCGTGGTGTCGGCGATCGAGGAGGAGGGCGGTGCGGTGGTCGTTCGCGGTGCCGGCGGCGACGTGCATCGCTGCGATCGCGCGATCCTCACCGTGCCGCTGCCGCTGCTGCGCGAGATCGCGCTTCCGGCAAGCGTGCGTGCGAAGGCGGCGGCTGCCGACGACATCGGCTTCGGCAACGTCGTCAAGATCCTGCTGCGGTTCGCGCGGCCGTGGTGGCGCGAGCGAAGGCCGGATCTTGCGGATATGACCTTCCTGCTGTCGGACCAGACCATCCCGGTGTGGTGGACGCGATATCCGGAGCAGCATCCCGTGCTCACCGGCTGGTTCGGGGGCCCGCGGACGGCGGAGCTGCAAGGCCTCGATCCGCAGGCGTTGATCGAGGCCGGGCTTGGTTCGCTCGCCACCATCTTCGGCCTGTCGCGCGACGACGTCGCGCGCGACCTCGTCGCGGCTGCGGCGACCAATTGGGGGCAGGATCCGTTCGCCCGCGGCGCCTATTCCTGGGCCACGCCGCGGACGCGCGCGGCGCAAATGATGCTCGCGCGCGCCGACGGAGCGGTGCTGTTCTCCGGCGAAGCGCTCTATCGCGGCCGCGACATGGGCACGGTCGAGGCGGCGCTGGCGAGCGGGCTGGAGACGGCCGGGACGATCTTGCGGGGGTAGTTGCCCGTCATGCCGGGACAAGCCCGGCCATGACGATCAGGGAACCATTAAGAAAAGGCCCGCATCTCTGCGGACCTTTCGCTTACCAGCGGCTGCCGCCGAAGCCGAAGGTCACGCCCGGACCGCCGCCGCCGTAATAGCCGTACGGCCCGCCGCCGTAATAACCGTGGTGCCGCGGGTAATAGCCGTAGCTCCGGTAGTGCGGACGATAGTAGCCGTGGTGGTGATGGCGCCAGTGATGATGGCGATAGCCATGATGGTGGTGCCGGTGCTGCGCGCTGATGTCGGTCGGCTGGCCTCCCTGCGCGCTCTGCTTCGCGCTTGTGGTGTTGGCCGCGTTCGCCGCCGATCCGCCGGCAAGCGCCGCAGCACCGACGACCATCGCGACAATGAGATACTTCATGTCATCACTCCAGTTGAATGTCGTGTGACAACACATGGGCGCTGGTTGCGTTCCGGCCAGTGCGGGCGTCGAAACGACGCAGCGCGCTGTCCGATTTCGTGCGGATGATCGCGTGTCGTGAGATTTGTTGTCGCATCACCGGCGTTCATCGCACTGCTGCCATCACTTCGCCGCGAATGATGCGATCACGTCATCCGTGGTGACGATGCGCGCGAACTCGTCGTTGAGATTCGACAGCGTCATCGCGTGAATCTCCTCGGCGGAATGCGCATCGCCATCGGGGCCGATCCGGTCGAAGGTCCAGGTCGCATCGCGCACCAGCCGCGTGTCGAAGCCGAGATTGCCGGCCATTCGCGTCGTCGTCTCCACGCAATGGTTGGTGGTGGCGCCGCAAATGACGAGCGTGGTGATGCCGCTTGCGCGCAGGCGCGTCTCGAGGTCCGTGCCGATGAAGGCGCTGTTGACGCGCTTGACGATCACGGGCTCGCCGTCCTGTTCGCGTGCCTCGTCCTTGACGGCGTAGCCGGAACGCGATGGCAGAAACGACGAATTCGGTTTCGTGCCCTCGTGGCGGATATGAAGGATCGGAGCACCGCTCGCCCTGAACGCCCTCAGGAGAGCGGCAATTTGCGCCACCGCATCCGGATTGTTGCGGCGCTTGCCCGCCGCCTCCCATTCGTCGAACGCGCGCTGGACGTCGACGACGATGAGGGCGGAAAGGGGGTTGGTCATAGCGAGCAGCTTTCAGTTCTGTTGCGACGAGTATGCGGACTGCCCTTCGTGGCAGGCAATGCCGATTTTCCCTCGTTTCGAGACGGGACCCGTAGCCCGGATGAGCGAAGCGATATCCGGGGAGGCGGTTCCCGCATATCGCTTCGCTCATCCGGGCTACGAACCTCGTCCTACGGATGCGGATCGGGAAAGCCGTGGCGTTCGGACAGCGCGGCGAGGATCGCGTCCTTGTCGGCGATGAAGGCGCGGCCGCGGTGGCTGCCGGTCTGGTGCCGCGATGTCGCGCCGTCTGCCAGCACGAGCAGCGGCAGCGACTGGTTCTCCGCGCCGACCAGCGCGATCACGGCCTGCCTCGGCTGCGGCCACGCGATGCGCTCGACGTCGAACTTGTCGGCAAGCTGTGGAAACGAGGCGAGCACGCCCTCCATCAGCGCGCAATGCCAGCAATAGAAGCGCCGGCCGGGATAGGCCGGGTCCTCGAAACCCGGGCGTAGCAGAAACAGCAGGTCGCGCGTCATGGATCGCTCCGAAGCATGGCCGCCTTGCTGAGGATCAAGGCGGCGAGGACTGGCCAGCCTAGTGTCGAGCCCCCAGATTCATGGGAATCGACGGTCAGGAAAGGACGCCATGCCGGGGCCGATCAGTCAACCGCAGACGCTCGCTGACGTAAAGACACTGCCGGAGCTGCTGCGCTGGCGCATCAAGGCGACGCCGGCGGCGGAGGCCTATCGCCATTTCGACGCAAATGCGGGACGCTGGGTCAGCCAGTCCTGGCACGAGATCGACGCGGAATTCGAGCTGTGGCGGCGGGCGCTGGCCGCGGAGGATTTTTCGCCCGGCGAGCGCGTTGCCATCCTGATGCCGAATGGCATTCCGCACATCGCGATGGACCAGGCGGCGCTGTCGCGCGGTCTCGTGCCGGTGCCGATGCATGCGGTCGACAATCCCGACAGCATCGCCTACATCCTGGCCGATTCCGGCGCGCTGCTGCTGTTCGTCGATACGCTGGAGCGTTGGCAGGCGATCGTGGCCACCGGTCAGCCGCTCGATGCGCTCAAGCGCATCGTCTGCACTGAGATGACCGGGCCGGTGCCGGCCGATGCACGCATCGTCGCGCTCGACCAATGGCTTGCGTCCGCACCTGGTGCGGCTGCGCCATTGCCCGACGTCGCGGTGAAGCCGGACGATCTTGCCGCCATCGTCTACACCTCGGGCACGACCGGGCGGCCGAAGGGCGTGATGCTGTCGCATGACAACGTCGTCGCCAATGTGAAGGCGATCGCGCGTCGCATCGCGGCGTCGCCGGACGACGTCTTCCTGTCCTTCCTGCCGCTCTCGCACACTTTCGAGCGCACCGGAGGCTATTACTATCCGATCGCGGCCGGCGCCTGCGTCGCCTATGCGCGCTCGGTGCCGCAGCTCGGGGACGACCTCAAGCATGTGCGGCCGACGGTGCTGATCTCGGTGCCGCGGATCTATGAGCGCGTCCATGCGCTGATCATGCAGCATCGCGCATCGGCCGGAAGCATCGAGCGGGCGCTGCTCGACCTCACGATTGCCGTCGGCGGCCGGCGTTTCGATGCGCGGCAGGGACGCGGCGCACTCTCGCTGTTCGACCGGCTGGCCTGGCCGCTGTTGAAGCGGCTCGTCGCCGACAAGGTGCTGGCGCAGCTCGGCGGCCGGTTGCGCGTCGCGGTCTCCGGCGGTGCGCCGATCGCCGAGCCCGTCATTCGCCTGTTTCTCGCACTCGGGCTCGACATCCTTCAGGGCTACGGCATGACCGAGACTTCGCCGGTGGTCTCCGTCAACACCCCCGAGGACAACGATCCGCACTCGGTCGGCCACGTGCTCGACGGCATCGAGGTCAGGTTAGGCGAGAACGACGAGCTGCTGGTGCGCGGTCCGAGCGTGATGCTCGGCTACTGGCACAAACCCGAGGAGACGCGCCGCGTGAAGGAGGCCGATGGCTGGCTGCACACCGGCGATCAGGCCCGCATCGAGAACCGGCGCATCACCATCACCGGCCGCATCAAGGATATCCTCGTGACGTCCACCGGCGAGAAGATCGCGCCGGTGGATCTCGAGACCGCGATCCTGGCCGATCCCCTGTTCGAGCAGGCGCTGGTGGTCGGCGAGCAGCGCCCGTTCCTCACCGCGCTGGTCGTGCTCAATGCAAAAGCCTGGGTGCAGGAGAAGGAAAGGCTCGCTGCGAGCGGCAAGCGAGGCGGCGCGGCGGAGCGGGCCGCCCTGCTTGCCAGAATCGCGGCGGCGGTGAAGGCCTATCCGTCCTACGCGACGCCGCGCGCGGTGTGGTGGACGCTGGACCCCTGGACCATTGCTGCCGGCCTGCTGACGCCGACCTTGAAGAACAAGCGCCCCGCGCTCGAACACCGCTTCGCCGACGAGATCGCGCAGATCTATGCGAAGAAGCCGGCAAGTGCGTCCTGAGCTCGCGTCTTCCTGCTTGGAGCGCGAAGTTTCCACAGCGTCATGGCCGGGCTTGTCCCGGCCATCCACGCGCTGCTCCGTGGCGCGAAGAACGTGGATGCCCGGGACAGGCCCGGGCATGACGACGTCTTGTGAATGTCCATGCCGATATCGGAAGAGAGAGCGCTCACGTCCTCTTGAACGCCGCTTCCGCCGCGCTTGATCCAGCGCAACTTCGGCCACCGGCCCCCATGCAATCTCGCCGCGGGAATTCGAATTGCAATCGAGGCAAGTCATGAAGGCGTATTTCATCGGTGGTGGCATCGGATCGCTCGCGGGCGCGGCGTTCCTGGTTCGCGACGCGCAGCTGCAGGGACGCGACATCGTGATCTACGAGGCGCAGCCGCTGCTCGGCGGCAGCCTCGACGGCGCGCTGCTCGCGAACGGCGCCTATTCGCTGCGCGGCGGGCGCATGCTCACCACCGATCACTACGAATGCACCTGGGACCTGCTGTCGTGCATCCCCTCGCTCGAACGTCCGGGCCTGAGCGTGCGGGACGAGACCGTCGCGTTCAACGAGGAGAACCCGGCGCATTCGCAGGCGCGGCTGGTCGACCGCAACCGCTTCAAGATCGACGTCTCCCACATGGGCTTCTCCGCGCGCGACCGGCTCGAGCTGCTGCGGCTCACCGAGGCCTCGGAGGAGACCCTCGGCAACAGCCGCATCACAGACTGGCTGTCGCCAAAATTCTTCGAGTCCAATTTCTGGTACATGTGGCAGACCACTTTCGCCTTCCAGCCCTGGCACAGCGCGGTCGAGCTGAAGCGCTATCTGCACCGCTTCATGAACGAATTCCCGCGCATCGAGACCCTCGCCGGCGTCAAGCGTACCGTCTACAACCAGTATGACGCGATCGTGCGGCCGCTTGCCGACTGGCTGAAGCGGCAGGGCGTGCAGTTCGTGCGCGGCACCCGCGTCACCGACATGACGCTCGAAGACGAGGCCGGACGCGTGCGCGTGCGCCAGCTCGTGCTCGATCGCGACGGCCGCGCCGCCAACGTCCGCCTCGAGGACGGCGATCTCGTGTTCTTCCAGAACGGCTCGATGACGGATGCCTCGAGCCTGGGCACCATGACCGAGCCGCCGCCGCACCTGACCAAGGCCGACAGCCAGGGCTGGGCGCTGTGGGAGACGATCGCGCAGGGACGTCCCGAATTCGGCAATCCGTCCGCGTTCAACAGCTCGATCCCGGAATCGTACTGGCTGTCCTTCACGGTCACCTGCCGCGATCCGCGCTTTTTCGACAGGATGGAAGCGTTCTCGGGCAACAGGGCCGGCACCGGCGGGCTGGTGACGTTCAGGGATTCCAACTGGCTGATGTCGGCGGTGCTGTATCATCAGCCGCATTTCGTCGGTCAGCCGAAGGACGTCCAGGTGTTCTGGGGCTATGCGCTGCATCCGGACCGCGTCGGCAATTTCGTCGGGAGGCCGATGTCCGATTGCGGCGGCGCCGACATCCTGAACGAGCTGTGCGGACACCTGAATTTCGATCGCGATGTGTTCGAGAATGCGATCTGCGTTCCCTGCCGCATGCCCTACATCACCAGCATGTTCATGCCGCGCAACGTGACCGATCGGCCGCTGCCGGTGCCCAGGAATTCGGTCAACCTCGCCTTCGTCAGCCAGTTTGTCGAAATCCCCGACGATGTCGTGTTCACCGTCGAATATTCGGTGCGCGCGGCGCAGATGGCGGTCTATCAGCTCATGAAGATCGACCGCCCGGTGCCGCCGGTGACCCGCCACGACAAGTCGCTCGCGGTGATCTTCGCGACCCTGGAGAAGGCGTTCGCGTGAAGGTCTACTTGAACGGATCCTGGATCGACGGCGACGACTGCCTGATGCGGCGCACGCTCACCGGCGTGCCGTCGGAGACGAACAGGAGTTCGTACTTCCGGCCCTCGCTGTCGGTTGCGGAGCAGGTGACGTCAGTCACCTTCCGGGCGGCGAAATTGCCGGTCTGGCGGCAGATTCCGGTGGAGGTCTGCTCCGCCGGCACCGGCAGGCCGTCGACCTTGGGCCGGTCCTTGGAATTGAGCAGCATGCGGTCGATCGGCAGCTCGTAGGAGTTGTCGTCGGCCCGCTTGCCGTTCTCGCCGGAGAACGATACGACGTGGTTCGCATCAGTGGGGTCGTCGACGGCGACGGCAAAATTGACCCGCCCCTTGTCGCCATGGGCGTAGGCCACCGTCTTGCAGGCAAGGGTACGCCCCGCGACCTTGAGCGTCTTGCAGTGGCCGGACATCAGCGCCAGCAGATCGATGAAGGCGCTCTGCTGCACCGGCGGATTGTTGACGGGAATCGGCCTGGAAGAGTCGGCAAAACAAGGACTTGCGAGGGCAACGAACGCTGCTGCGAGGGCCGATCGGCAGAGGCGCATCGTGGGGCTCATATGCCAGGGGACCGCGGAAAAGTTCCGTTCAATAACCATCGAACCGCAAATTGGTTGCGATCCCGTTTGTGTCACCAAGCCCGACTGGAATACCACCGCGCCACCCATCGGCGATTCGCCCAAAATCGCCCAACCGTCCCGGCAGGCACTTGCCGTCAGGCCGGTGTTTTTTTCGTGGCAGAGCCGAAGGATCACGCCGCCTGCTTCATCGTCCTTGCAAAGGCCGGGTAAGTCTCGGCGAGTTCGTCGAAAATCCGGCCGCGCAACAATGCCAGGGTTGCGGTATCGGGCCGCGCGGTTTCCCGCACCACCTCCGGTTCTTCATAGGTGAAGCCGGTATTTTCCCTGACGTCGGCCGGCGTGAAGGGCGGGTGCACCGAGCGTAGCGCAAAGCCGCCTGCCTCGCGGTCGAAGTCGAACAGCGCCATGTTGGTCAGGAGCGCGTATGGCCCGCCGCGGCGAGCGACCCCCGGTGTGATCGCCCGGGCGCTGACGAAATCGACCTTCGGCACGAACACGCGCGGGGTGTGCTCCTCGCGAAACAGGATCACGCGCGGAATGAGATGGTAGAGATAGGCCGAGCCGAACGAGCCGGGCCAGCGCACATCGGTCTTCGGGTAATCGCCGGTGCCGACGAGGTTGATGTTGCCCGCGCCGTCGATCTGGCCACCGCCGAGGAAGAAGGCGTCGACCCTTCCTTGCGCGGCGCAGTCGAACAACTCGATGCCGCCATTGGTGAAGAAATTATGCGCCTGCGATCCCAGGATCGAGATGCGTACCGGCGGCTTGCCGTCGCGTTCGTTGCGTGCGCGCAGCAGCATCGCACCGGCCGCGGGGATCGGCGACGATGCGCCGACCGCGACGTGACGGATGCCGTCGAGCAGGTCGGCGATGGTGGCGATCAGGATTTCGCGCCGTTCGCGTTCCGATGACATCAGGCCACCTGCTTGCGATGCGTCAGGAAGCCGGAGAGATAGGCACGAAAGCCTTCTTCGCTGCGTGCCATCGCCGCATAGCGCGCGATCTCGGCTTCGTCCGCCGGATATTCGTCCCAGAGGGCCAGCGGCCAGGCGCCGCGCACGGCAACCGCGATGGCGTCGACATAGAGCGAGGGTAGCACACCGGCGGCGGAGTCTTCCGTCTCCAGCAGATTGCGATCGACGATGCGCTCCACGGTGACCAGCGTGCGTTTTGCGGCATAGGCGAGGCCGGCAAGCTCGCGGTGGCGGCCGATCCGGACATTGCCGGCGCGGTCGGCCTCGGGCGCGTGAAACAGCGCGACATCGGGAGAGATCGCGGGCACCACGACCACCTTGCGTGCTTCGCCGACGGGACTGTCGATCACCTGCCAGTCCGGCCGCACCTTGAGCAGGTCGCTGCCGATGATGCCGGCGATCGGCATGAACGGCACGCCCTTTTGCGCCGCGAGGAGGCCGGCGTAGATCGCAGGGCAGGTGGAGTCGCGTAACGCAAACGCGCTGCTCTTGACGCCCGCGGTGAAGCGTGGCGCGGCGCCGGCTTCACCGAGCGACACCGCGCTGGTCTCGAGCGAGGCGACGGCGCCGGCCCCGATCAGGAGATCGGCCTGGAGGCCCGAGATCGGCACGCAGATCAGCTTGAGATCGCGAATGCCGGCTTCGAGCAGTGCCGCGGTCGCGGCAATCGCGACGCCGGAGCCGTCGACGGGAACTGCCAGCGATTGCCCCGATGTCACGCGCGCGACAAGCGCCTCCAGCGCAACGATCTCGGTCATGGGCGTCCTCCGCTTTGTTTTTCTTATCCTGCCTCAAGCCATCGCCGCCTGCCAGCGCGTATCGCGCAGGGAGGGGCGGCGATGCAGGCGGGCGTCGAGCATGCTGCGGGCGCGCGGCAGCTCGCCGCCGCGCATGAGGGCGACAATAAAAGTATCCTCGATCAGCTCGCGCTGGGCGTGGCTGCCGCCGATGCGGACGACGTCGGTGAGCACGGGCGCGAGCGTCCGCACGCAGGCCGCATAGTCCTCGTCCGCAAAGGCAGCCAGCGCGCGGCAGATCGCCGGCACCACGGGGCCGGCCGGCAGCTTGCCCTCGGCGACCCGCTGCTCGATCACGGCAAGGCGTGCGGCGAGCGCGCCGCGGTTTTGCGTTGCGGCGGCGAACAGCGCCATGTGGACGTCGGCGAACGGCAGGCTCGATTTCGGAAACAGCTTTTGCGCGGCGGCGTCGGCATCAAGCCAGAGTGCCTTCGGCACGGCGTGGCCGTAAGCGGACAGGCGCCAGAGCAGCGAGGCGCCGTCGGTGATGACGTTGAGCGGCGGCGCCTGCGTGGCGGAGGGCTGGAGCACGTCGGCATAGATCGCGAGTGCGCGTGCCGCATCGCCATGCTCCAGCGCGCCGAGCGCCTGATGCCAGCGGATGTGGCCGTGCAGGATTCCGGCGCGGTCGTAGGTCGGAATCCACGCGTCGACGAGACGGTCGGCCGCCTCGATCGAGCCGTCCTCGAACAGCGCATGCAGCACGGCGTGTGCGGCGTGGGCATTCTGCAGGCGCAGGGCGAAGCCGCGCTCGGTGATGCCGCGGCCGCGGGCGACGTCGCCGTTCTCGGTCATCGCCCAGCCGGACATGGTGAGGAACCACCAGTCCTCGCCATAATGCCGCGCGACGCGCTCGCACAGCTCATGCCGTGCGCGGTCGTGATCGGCCATGCCGGAGAAGGCGAACAGGCCGAACGCGCCGAGCGGCAGCGACAGCACCACGGCATCGCGCGGCCATGTCTCGACGTGTTTCAGCGTCGCCGCAATCGCCTCGGGCAGCCGCCCCTCGATCGCGAGCGCCAGGGTCTCGACATGCGAGCGCTCACGCTCCGTGCCGCGTTTCGCCGCGAGCTCGCGCGCACGTGCCGCCTTCTGCCGCGCGAGGTCGCCCTGCTGGTAGAAGGCATGCACGCGGGCGCGGGCGATGAGGGGAAGCGCAAAGTCCGGATCGGCGGCGATGGCGCGCTCCAGCGTCTCTGCGGTGCCGGTCCAGCCCGCCAGCATGAGGTCGACGCCGTCGCGATAGGCGGATGCCGCGGCATCGGATGCGGTGGAAAGCGGCAGGCCGTAGCGGTCTTCATGCGCCATCGTCACCTCCCGCTCTTATGCCGTCCGCGCGCGGCGGCCTTCGATCGGATAGGCCGGGTCGTTGTAGCCCGGTGTCGAGGGATGGCCCGGCGTCACCAGGCGGTCGATCAGGGCTTCGTCCTCGCTGGTGAAGCGATAGTCGAGCGCGCGAATATAGTCGTCCCACTGCTCCTCGGTGCGGGGGCCGGCGATGATGGAGGTCACGAAAGCGGAGTTCAGCACCCAGGCGACCGCGAACTGGCCGGCGGTGATGCCTTTCGTCTCGGCGTGGCTCTTGATCTCCTGCGCGAGCTGGAGCGACTCCGGCCGCCATTCCGTCTGCATCATGCGGGTGTCGTTGCGTCCCGCGCGCGTCTCCTTGTCCGGGGCTGCATCCGGCTTGTACTTGCCGGTCAGCACGCCGCGCGCCAGGGGACTGTAGGGCACGATGCCGAGGCCGTAATAGGAGCAGGCCGGAAAGTGCTCGACCTCCGGCATGCGGTTCATCGCGTTGTAATAGGGCTGGCTCACCGCGGGCCGGTCGATGCCGAGCCGGTCGCAGATGTTGCAGATCTCGGCGACGCGCCAGGCGCGATAGTTCGAGACGCCGAAATAGCGCACCTTGCCTGATCGGATCAGATCGCCCATCGCGCGCACCGTCTCCTCCAGCGGCGTCGCATGGTCCTCCTTGTGCAGATAGTAGATGTCGATGTGGTCGGTGCCGAGCCGCTTCAGGCTTTCGTCGGCGGCCTGCAGCACCCAGCGCCGCGACAGGCCGACCCGGTTGGGGTCGTCCCCCATGGGATTGGCGAGCTTGGTCGCGAGCACCCAGCCATGGCGGTTGTTACCGATCGCGCGGCCCACCACCTCTTCGGATCCGCCCTTCGAATAGGCGTCCGCGGTGTCGATGAAATTGATCCCGGCCTCGTGGGCTTTCGCGATGATCCGCTTTGATGCGGCCTCATCGGTCGGCCCGCCGAACATCATGGTGCCCAGACAGATCGGCGAGACTTTCAGGCCAGTGCGGCCGAGCTGGCGGTATTGCATGGGCTGCTTCCTCAACGCTGTCGAAGCCGGCAGCATAGCCATCCCGCGCCGTCATTGCGAGCGCAGCGAAGCAATCCAGAGATGCGTCCGCGGAACGCGTCTGGATTGCTTCGCTGCGCTCGCAATGACGAGGTTGGGGACGCTGCTTGCCACACTCTCAACTGTCATCGCCCGACTTGATCGGGCGATCCAGTACTCCGAGACAGCTGTGGTTCAATCGAGAAGCCGCGGCGTACTGGATTCCCCGCCTGCGCGGGGAATGACAGCGGTGGGTGTGGTCGGCAGCGTCGGCCTGACCGGCCGTGCCTACGCCGGCCCCTTCAAGATCTTGAACACGCCGTTGGCCATCACGATGCAGCGGCCCTCGACGGTGACTTCGGTGCTCATGAAGATGAGGCTGCGCGTCGAGCGCACCACGCGCGGGCGTGAGATCAGGATGTCGCCGATCTGGCCGGCCTCGACGAAATGGGTGTCGAGCTGCACCGTCGCCATGAACTCCTTGCCGGAGACGTAGCGGGCGGTCATGCCGCAGGTGCGGTCGGCGAACGTCATCATCACGCCGCCCTGGACCATGCCGCGGCGGTTGTGATGCTTGTCCTCGGTGGCGAGTGCGAATTCGTAGTGGCCGTCGACCTTGCGCTCCCACAAGGGGCCGATCAGATGCATGAAGCCCGTGGTCTCGAGGATGGTCCAGCCCTCCGATTTCAGCCTTGCGGCGGCCTTGTTGGTCATCTCGTCGTCCATTCCTCTGCGGGCCTTGCGATCTCATTTCATCGGGGGCGGACGTGGTGTAGTCAAGCATGATGAGACCGTTCGACGATGCCACACGGCGGAATATCGCGGCCGCATGCGCGGCCTTCACGCGGCTGCCGGAAGATGGCGCGGCGCCGGCGCTGAAGCGCGCCGCGGTGGCGGTCGCGCTGACCGCGGCGGGCAAGGGGGACGACACCGCGTTCCTGCTCACGCTCCGCGCATCGCATCTGCGCGCCCATCGCGGCCAATGGGCCCTGCCGGGTGGACGCTGCGATGCCGGCGAGACGCCGGTCGAGGCGGCGCTGCGCGAGCTCGACGAGGAGCTCGGCCTTCGCCTCACCAGCGCGGAGGTGCTCGGCACGCTCGACGATTATCCAACCCGCTCCGGCTATCTGATCACACCGGTGGTGGTCTGGGCCACGGACAGCGCCGCGATCCGTCCGAACCCGGACGAGGTCGCCTCCGTTCATCGCATCGCGCTTGCCACGATCGAGCGCGACGACGCCTTCGACTTCGTTGCGATCCCCGAGAGCGCGCGCCGCGTCATCCGCTTCCATCATCAGGCGAGCCTGATCCACGCGCCGACGGCGGCGCTGATCTACCAGTTCCGCGAGGTGCTGGCGGGGCGGCAGACCCGCGTGACCGAGCTGGAACAGCCGGTGTTCGCCTGGAAGTGACGATGGTAAACGGCGCGTTAACGTGACGGTTACCGGATGCCTGTTAAGAGGGCGGCATGCATCATTCGATTCGAAAGAGCCTTGCGCTGGTTCCATTCGCGCTCGTCCTGCTCGCGCCCGCCGCGCGTGGCGGCGCGTCCGATGCGCTGCCGCCCGCCGTCCGCGATGCCAAAGCCCAGCTCCTGTCGCAGTTTTTTGCGCAAGGCGGGGCATCGCCCGCCGTGCTCGAATATCGCCGCAAGCTCGGGGAATATCAGGCCGCGCGCGCGGCCTTCGACGAGGAAGCCGGCGCCTATTGGAGCCAGATCTCCGAGAAGCGGAAGACCCGCAATGCCAAGCGGCGCAGCGGGCAGCAGATCACGCTCGACGATTACGTGCTGGAGCACCCGCCGCTCTATAACGGGCCGAAGCGGCCGGTGAATCCGGAGCCGGAGGAAACGCCGGAGCGCCCGACCAAAAAGCCGATACCGGTCGTCGCCGATTTGCTGCGCGCGGCGCAGGAGCTCTACCAGTTCACGCCGCAGCGTCCGTCCAGCGAGGTCGAGTTCAAGCGCGCCTATGCGCGCTATGCGCTCGCCTCGGGCCTGACGCGCGAGCAGGCGGTGCGGGTCTATTCGTTCGAGACTGGCGGCACCGGCAGTTACGACGTGCAGGCGGGCATCGAGCATGGCGGCAAGCGCGCGATCTCGACCGCGATGGGCTACAACCAGCTCCTGACCACCAACAGCGTCGAACTGCTGGCCGAGCAGGGTCATGAATTCATTCGCGTGCTCTCCGACAAGGTGGCGCGGGTCTCCGGGCCGGCGCGCCAGTCGCTCGAGCACAAGCTCGTCGTGCTGAAGAAAATGGTAGCGCATGCCAAGTCGGTGCCGGACACCTGGTCGGAGCACGAGAAGATCGGCAACACCGCGCAGGGCTGGGCGATGCATGCCATGGTGCTCGACATCGACGTCGGGCCGATGCTCCAGACCCACAAGCTGCTGACGTCGGTGCTGTTCGCGCGCGCCAAGGGCTACACCCGTCCGCTCAGCGCGGCCGAGCTCGAGATGATGAACCTCACCGGCGACGGCACCGGGCTCGACATGGTGACGATGCCGCAGACGATGCGCGAGCAGGTGCCGACCTCGAACTTCTTTCAGCGCGGCGGCTACGAGCGCAACCCGGTCGCGATCCGCCACAACACGGTGGCGAAGCTGCTCGCGGTGACGGATACGCGGATGGACAGCAACAGCAACAATGCCGGCGCGCGGGAATTGGCGGGGGCGTTTTAGTCGTAGGTGAGCTGACGGTTGCGCTTTAAAGGTGTCGTCCCGGCCTAGTGCGCAATTGCACACGGGGGCCGGGACCCATAGCCACAGGATGTGGTTTGGCGAAGATTAGTCGTTCGGTACTCCTACCGTGCGCAACCGTTAGATCACGCGGTATGGGTCCCGGCCTTCGCCGGGACGACACCGGGTATGTGGCGCGGGCTTCGCCCCCGCCGCGCCGGGCCTACTGATCCGGCCCGAACTTGAACTTGCCGTCGCCTTCCAGATACGGGCCGCTGCGCATGTAGAGCTGGCCGTTGTGGCCGATGAAGAACAGCGTGCCCTTCGGCACCTTCTTGGCGCCCTTCAGCAGCTCGCCGGCATTGCTGGTGCCCATCTTGTAGGAATAGGTCTTGCCTTCCTTGTCATAGGCGTAGCCCATGTCGGGCTTGAGCTCCCAGGGTGTCGCCTCGGCCTGTGCCAATGCGGGTGCTGTGAATGCGCCGAGCGCGGCTGCGATTGCAAATGCCTTCGTTGAAAATGCCATGATCCCATCCTCCCCATCGTCGGGGCACCCGGCTTGAACAAATCACGAACGGTATTGCCGGGTCAATTCGCGAAAGCGCCGCGGCGCATCACGTCTTGCCCAGCAGTTTGTGATTTTCCCTTCGTCCCCTCGCGACTATGTTCCGCTTTCCGTCTAGAACGCAACTCGACAAAATTATTGGTAGGGATGATTCGGATGCGCCACGTGACTAAATTTTGCTGGGCTGCTGCATTGTCGCTGACGGCGCTGGCGCCGGCCGCCCGGGCCGACGATTACCAGCTCAGCCACAACCAGCGGATTTCGTGCAGCCGCGGCCTTGCCCCGGGCAAGCTGAACACGGCGACCTGCAAATCCTACACCTATCTCTTCAACACCAAGACCTCGGAATATTTCCGCTGCCAGGTCTCGCTGGCGCTGACCCGGGACAACAAGGAAGTCATCAACGTCCAGACCGACGGCGGTTGCACCAAGAAGCCGCGCATCTTCGAGACCGACGGCCATTACGACTTCGACGCCACCGAGACCGAGCCGCCGAACACCAATTCGTTCTTCGGTCCCGGCGGCTACTCGATCTGGGCGGCCGACGTCACCGCGCAGAAGGTGCGCGGCTGCATCACCATCTCCTCCGGCCTCGGCTCCGACATCTCCAAGTGCCTGGACATGACGTTCCAGTGAGCTGACCGCGCGCTCGAACCCGATGCGTTCGGGCGCGCCGCGATCCGGCTGCGCCACCTCGCCGCACCCGCCGGGTTCCCCAAAAGTTGAGCCGGAACGGCCGTTTACCGCAGTCCTGTTTTGCCTATTGGATGGGTTGACCCGCTCCCCTCATCCGGCCAATTTCCCCGCCGGTTTGGGGAGTACAGAAATCATGAAACGGACGATTTTCGGCGTGGCCGCGGCTCTTGCTCTGGCGGCGTCGGCGCCTTGCGCGCATGCGCAATCCTTCATCAACGTGCTGACCGGAGGCACCTCGGGCGTCTATTATCCGCTCGGGGTCGCGATCGGGAAGATCTACGGCGACAAGATTCCGAACGTGAAGACGCAGGTGCAGGCCACCAAGGCGTCGGTCGAGAATCTGATCCTGCTCCAGCAGGGCCGTGGCGAGCTGGCGTTCACGCTGGGCGATTCGCTCAAGGCCGCCTGGGACGGCGAAGAGGAAGCGGGCTTCAAGTCCAAGCTCGACAAGCTCAGGACCATCGGCGCGATCTATCCGAACTACATCCAGATCGTCGCGACCACCGAGAGCGGCATCAAGACGCTGGCGGACCTCAAGGGCAAGAGCCTGTCGGTCGGCGCGCCCAAGTCGGGCACCGAGCTGAACTCGCGCGCGATCCTCAGCGCGGCCGGCATGAGCTACAAGGACCTCGGCAAGGTGGAGTACCTGCCGTTCGCCGAATCCGTCGACCTCATGAAGAACCGCCAGTTGGGTGCGACGCTGCAATCGGCTGGGCTCGGTGTTGCCTCGCTGAAGGATCTCTCGACCTCGAGCCCGATCACGGTGGTGTCGGTGCCGAAGGAAACCGTCGACAAGATCGGCCCGCCCTTCATCGCGGCGACCATCCCGGCCAACACCTATACGGGCCAGGACAAGGACGTGCCGACCGCGGCCGTGGTCAACTATCTCGTGACCAGCTCCGCCGTCTCAGACGACCTCGCCTATCAAATGACAAAACTGGTCTACGAGTCGCTGCCGGAATTGCAGAATGCCCACGCGGCCGGCAAGGAGATCAAGCTCGAGACGGCCGCCACCGGCAGCCCGGTTCCGCTGCACCCCGGCGCGATCCGCTATTACAAGGAAAAGGGGCTGATCAAGTAATTAGCTTCATCAATCGGCGTCATGCCCGGGCTTGTCCCGGGCATCCACGTTCTTAGAGGCACTGTAAGCCGTGGATGGCCGGGACAAGCCCGGCCATGACGTGTGCGGCGGCGGTGCCGGTGTTATGATTGCCTCGCGGGGCTGAGGACGAATTAGATGCTGGAAAAGGCAGAGGGCTCCGCAGAGCCCATCAAGGTCGAGTTCGACAATTTCGAGCACGGTTTCCCGGAGGGCTTCGGCCCGGGCTGGTGGGGCCGTCTCGCCTACTGGATCGGCATCGCCTTTGCGACCTTCCAGCTCTATGTCGCCGCCTTCAACTATCTGCCGAGCCAGGTGGTGCGCGGCGTCCATGTCGGCTTCCTCGTTCTCCTCACCTTCGGTCTGATCGGCAATTTCACCGCCAGGAGCGATGTCGGCCGCGCGCTCGGCTGGGTGATCGGCGGCGCCGGCTTCTTCTGCGGCCTCTATCAGTGGATCTTCTATGCCGATTTGATCGCGCGCGATGGCGATCCGACCAGGCTCGATCTCGCCGTCGGTACGCTGCTCGCGGTGCTGATCTTCGAGGGCACGCGGCGGCTGATGGGCGCGGCGCTGCCGCTGATGTGCGGCGCGTGCCTGCTCTACTGGTTCTTCGGCCAGTATCTGCCATCGCCGCTCAACCATCGCGGCTATGATTTCGACCAGATCGTCACGCATCTGTCGTTCGGCACCGAAGGCTTTTACGGCGTGCCGATCTACGTCTCGGCGACCTATATCTTCCTGTTCATCCTGTTCGGCTCGTTCCTCGAGCGCGCCGGCATGATCCAGCTCTTCACCGACGTCTCGCTCGGCCTGTTCGGCCGCACCCGCGGCGGACCTGCCAAGGTCGCGGTGTTCGCCTCGGGCATGATGGGCACGATCTCGGGCTCGGGTGTCGCCAACGTCGTCACCGTCGGCCAGTTCACGATTCCCTTGATGATCAAGTTCGGCTATCGCCGCGCCTTTGCCGCCGGCGTCGAGGCCACGGCGTCGATGGGCGGGCAGATCATGCCGCCGGTGATGGGCGCGGTCGCCTTCATCATGGCGGAGACGCTCGGCGTCCAGTACTCGGAAATCGTGAAAGCGGCGGCGATCCCGGCCATCCTCTACTTCGCATCCGCGTTCTGGATGGTGCATCTGGAAGCCGGCAAGCACGGCCTTGTCGGCATGAAGCGCTCGGAGATCCCGAGCGCCTGGAAGGCGCTGGTGACGCGCTGGTACCTCGTGCTGCCGCTCGCCGCGCTGGTCTACATGCTGTTCGAAGGCTTTACGCCGCTCTATGCCGGCAGCATGGGCCTCGCGCTCACGGTGACGCTGATCCTGGGCGCCAGCATCACGGCTGGTGCGTCCTCCATGGTGATCCGCACCATCTTCTGGGTCGGGCTCGCGCTCGTCGTCGCGGCGCTGTCGCGCGACGGCCTTCAGATCGTGCCGGTCGCGAGCGTCGTCGCCGGGCTGATCGTGATCACCGCTTTCATCCGCGGCGGGTTCAAGGCCCTGCGCGAGTGCCGCGACGCGCTGGCCGAGAGCGCCAAGTCCGCCATCACCGTCGGCATGGCGTGCGCCATCGTCGGCGTCATCATCGGCATGATGTCGCAGACCGGTGTCGGCACCATCTTCGGCGGCTGGGTGATCGGGCTCGGGGAGAAGAGCCTGTTCCTGGCGCTGATCATGACGATGCTGCTGTCGATCCTGCTCGGCACCGGCATTCCGACCATCCCGACCTACATCATCACCGCCGCGCTCGCGGCGCCCGCGCTGGCGAAACTCGGCGTGCCCCTGATCGCCAGCCACATGTTCGCGTTCTACTACGGCATCATGGCCGACCTCTCGCCGCCGGTGGCGCTCGCCGCGCTCGCGGCCGCGCCGATCGCGAAGGAAAATCCGGACAAGATCGGCTGGGAGGCGATGCGCATCGCGCTCGCCGGCTATGTCATCCCCTTCATCTTCGTCTATTCGCCGGCCTTGATGCTCCAGGCCGGCGATCCCATGGCGGCCAAGCTCGGCTTCTACGGCGCGGTCGCGCTCGCGACCTTCAAGGCACTGATGGCGATCGGCCTGTTTGGCATGGTGGCGATCGGCTTCCTGTTCACGCGGCTGACATTCGTCGAACGCCTGGTCGCGCTCGGTGCCGCGTTCTGCCTGCTCGGCGACTTCCCGTTCAGCGACACCGCGGGCTTCGTGCTCTCTGCCGCGCTGGTGCTGTGGCAGTGGCGGCAGCGCCCGCCGGCAACAGTCGAGGCGGTGTGAGCCTCTGCTTCGCCACAGCGTCGGGCGTGAAGGCGCTGGCGCTGTCCGCCTTCACGCTGGTGTGGACGCATTCGATCGAAAAGGTCGACTGGCAGGAAGACTGGCGCGTCACGCCTGATGGTCTCGAACTGGTGCAGGCGCGGGTCAAGGGCACCGGCGCCGGCATGGAGCCGCCGCCCGAGGCGCGGCTCGTCGATGGCTGGTTTCAATGGCAGCCGAAGCGTGCGCCGATGCGGGAGGTCGTGCTCGGCAATTCCGGCGCGGCCGGGGAATGGCGGCTCTGCCATGAGGGCGCGTGCCGGACGCTGTCGGAGATTGTCGGGCATCCCATAGGTGCTAACGTTACGACGATGAAAGTGTGCAACGATCCGTAGCCCGGATGAGCGCAGCGATATCCGGGAAACAGCGGCCCCGGATATCGCTTCGCTCATCCGGGCTACAATCAACAACAACACGGGAGACACGCGATGGATCGGCTCAAGGGCAAGGTTGCGATGGTGGTGGGGGCCGGCTCGATCGGACCGGGCTGGGGCAACGGCAAGGCCACCGCGGTGACCTTTGCGCGCGAGGGTGCGCAGGTGTTCTGCGTCGACCGCAACGGCACTGCTGCCGAGGAGACCGCGAAGATCATCAAGGACGAAGGCGGCAAGGCGACCGCGTTCACCGCCGATGTCTCGCGGTCAGCCGAGATCGAGACGATGGTCGCGGCGTGCCTGAAAGCCTATGGCCGCATCGACGTGCTCGACAACAATGTCGGCATCGCCGAGATGGGCAGCGTGGTCGAGGTGACCGAGGAGAGCTGGGACCGCGTCTTCAGCGTCAACCTCAAGAGCGCCTATTTCGCCATGAAGCACGTCATCCCCGTGATGGTGAAGCAGGGCGGCGGCTCGATCATCAACATCTCCTCGATCGCCTCGATCCGCCACATGGGCATCTCCTACGTCACCTACGGCACCTCGAAGGCGGCGATGAACCAGATGACGCGCACCACCGCGATCGAGTTCGCGCGACATCATGTGCGCGTGAACGCGATCCTGCCCGGCCTGATGAAGACGCCGATGGTCGAACATTCCGCCGGCCTTGCCGCCAGCTACGCCAAGGGCGACGTGGAGGCGATGTGGCGCGCGCGCGATGCGCAAGTGCCGATGGGCCACATGGGCGATGCCTGGGACGTGGCGAATGCCGCGCTGTTCCTGGCGTCGGACGAGTCGAAATATGTGACGGGGATCGAGCTGATCGTGGACGGCGGGATCACGTGCAAGGCGGGGGCGTAGCTCCAATCTCCGCCGTCGTCCCGGATCGGCGCTCCACTCCAGTCAACGCTGCGCGTTGTCTGGAGCTGCGCTTGTCCGGGACGACAGCGGAGTATTGGGTTGCTCACTGCGCCAGCGCCAGAATCCCGCCGGCGAACGCGTGCCATGCCGCGGTTTCGCTGATCGGCCAGTTCAGCACCTTCACCGCCAGCATCGCGAGCGTGCCGTAGATGTAGACCGGATGCACGCGGCCCTCGGCGCGCCAGTCGCGCACCATGGCGACGACGAGCAACAGAGAGGCCACTACGGCCGGCGCGATGGTCACCGGCACCGGCGGCGGGCCGGGCGGTCCGGGAGGAGCGAGGAAGGTCAGAAACCAGCGCGCGATCGCGGCGTCGAGGATCGAGACCGCGGCGAGCAGCATCAGGCGCTTGTGAACTTCCGGCCTGCGCGTGTTCACGATGCCGAGCACGAACACCACCGCAAAGAACGCGATGCCGCTCATCGGCACGATCGAGAAGGCGATGCTGGCCTCTTTCTGCCCGAGTGCGGCGGAGTGCTGCATCACGTGCACGGAGGCGAGGAAGCCGAAGATCGTCATCGCGGTCGCGAGCGAAACGCCGACGATGCCGATCGCACGGTGATTGACCACGCGGCCTGAGGCCGCGAGCCAGGTCTGGATCACGAAATAGAGAGACCAGGTGAAGAACAAGAGGCCATGAAAATGAATCACGGGGCTTGCGGAAAACGTCCGGTGGACGAGCGGCACCCAATAGGTCGGCGCGAAGCCGAGAAAAGCGGTCGCCGCGCAGGCCAGGGCCATGTGGAGATAAAAATATCGTGCAGGCGACGCATCACGCGCGCGGACACGACGGTCGTCGGTCAGGGTCGTCATCTGGAGTGAGTCTGCGGAGGGGGCGTTTGGTTCAACGCCCCGCTGTCGTCCCGGACAAGCGCGCCCCAAGCGCGCGCAGATCCGGGATCCATAACCACAGGTAGCAGTTGGTTGCTAAGCGGTAACTCCGAGTCGTCGTAACCACATCCGCCTGTGGTTATGGGTCCCGGCCTTCGCCGGGACGACACCGAGTTTGTGGATGCATCGAGAGTCTCATCCTCCCGCGCTCAATTCTGCGCGATCGAGTTCCTCCTCGAGGCGGTGAAAGGCGTCGTCGCCGATCACTTCGGTGGCGCGCAGGTCGAAGATCGATTTGCGCGCAGCTTCGATGGCGCGGCGGCGCAGGGGATCGGCGGGCAATTCGCCATTGGCGATGCCGCCGTTCGGATCGTGATCCGCCTGCATCAGGATGGCGCGATATTCGAGCCTCAGGATCTCCGCCTCCTCCGACGGGTCGCTTTCGATCGCATCGAGGGCCGCGCGATAGGCCACAGTGCGGCCGCGCGCGACCTCGGCGCCGACGGGATCGTCGTCCGTGAGGCCGAAGGCCAGGATCAGCGGCCGCAGCGTCAGACCCTGGATCACCAGCGAACCGAGCACGACGGCAAAGGCGATGAAGACGATGAAGTCGCGATAGGGAAAGTTCTCCGGCAGGGCAAAGGCGGTGGCAAGCGTGACGAGGCCGCGCATGCCGCACCAGGAGATGATGAGGCCGCCCTTCGGCGAGGCCACCTGCTTCGGATCCTTCGGGTGGTAGAGCCCGTGCGCGATCAGCACGCGCAGCGTTGTCCGGTAGAACGTCACCCAGAACAGCCGCACCAGGACCACCGTAAGCAGGATCCAGGCCGCCGCCACGCAATATTCCCAGCGCACATCCGCGTCCAACCGCGTCCAGATCGGCCGCATCTGCATGCCGATCAGCATGAACGCCAGCACGTTGAGCACGAACACCATCGTCTCCCACACCGCATAGGACGGCACCCGCAGCCGTGCCGGCATCCGCGCCGGTGCGGTGCGCGCGATGGTGATGGCATAGACCACGATGGTGAGGATGCCGGAGAGGCCGAGATGTTCGGCGGCGATCCAGATCATGAAGGTGGTGGCGAATTGCACGATGATCGCGCTCGGGGCTTCCGTCACGCGCTCCATGATGGGCGGGATGAGGCGGGCTGCGAGAAGGCCGGCGAGGACGCTGCCGACCAGCGCCAGCGCCATCGTCGGCGCGACCTGGCTCCACGTCAGATGCTCGGTGGCGACCGCGCCGACGGCGATGCGATAGATCAGCAGCGAGGTTGCGTCGTTGAGCAGGCTTTCGCCCTCCAGCACCTTCACCATGCGGTGGGGCAGCTTGACCTGGCTCAGGATCGCGACCGCAGCCGCGGCGTCCGGCGGCGCCACGATGGCGCCGAGCGCAACCGCGGCGGCCCAGGGCATGTCAGGCATCAGCCGGTGCGCGACGTAGGCGACGCCGGCCGTGGTCAGGCCGACCGCGGCCACCACGAGGGTCGAGACTGGAACCCAGTTGTTGCGCAGATCCCGCAGCGAGGTGTCGAAGGCCGCATCCAGCAGCACCGGTGCGACAAAAAGTGCCAATGCCAGGTCCGGCTCCAGCGCCCAGGTCGGGCTCGACGGCACGAAGGCGATCAGCGCGCCGCCGATGGCGAGAAAGGTCGGGTAGGGGACCTTGATCCGCCGCGCCAGCGCCGATAAGGCAACAGCGCCGAGCAGCAGCGCGATGATCCATTCGAATGTCGACACGACGATCCCCGAAACCGAGTTGAGCGGCGCCACAAGCTAACACCAATCCGGCCGTATGCTGGATAGTAGGGCCTCAAGGCAAGCCTTTCCGACTGCAAGGACCATGCGTTCTCTTCTCATTCAATTGTCCGGTGCCGTACTGCTCTGCGCGCTCCCGCTCGGCATGGCTCTGGCGGCGACCGGCGGCGAGCCGGTCGCCGTCACACAGGTCGACATCGCGCCATGCCTCACGGCTGCCGCTGGGGACGACCTGGACAAGGCCAATTCCGCCTGCGCAGACGTGATCGACAATGAGAAGACGGCGAAGGGGGACCTGATCAAGGCGCTCGTGGCGCGCGGCGCGCTTTACGCGCGGCATGATCAGGTCGACCGCGCGATTGCCGACGACAGCCGCGCTCTTGTGCTCGATCCCACGCTCGCGGATGTCTTCAACGCGCGGGGCGAGCTGTGGCTGAAGAAAGGCGACAAACCCAAGGCAGTGCAGGATTTCGGGGCTGCGCTGAAGATCGATCCGAACCACGAGAAGGCCAAGGCCAATCACAAGGCGATGGCGCGCGAGCTCGAGCGGATCGGCGCGCAGATGGCAGTCGCGGGCAAGCCCAGCTTCAATTGCGCCCGCGCGACCCGCGCCGTGGAGAAGGCGATCTGCGGAAATCGCGAGCTCGCCGATCTCGACCGGGAGATCTTTGCATCGCATGCCCGCGTGATCCGCGAGGCGCGCAATGCGGGCGAGGCCAAGGCGCTCCAGCGCGAGCAGGAAGACTTCATTGCCCGCCGCAACGCAGGGTTTGGGCGGCCGGGCTATGATCTCAAAAAAGCGATGCAGCAGCGGCTGCAGCGGCTGAACGGGGTGGACGGCTACTAGAGCGTTTTCGAGCGAAGTGGATACCGGTTCGCATGAGGAAAACGCGTCAAACAAGGATCAAGAGCATGATCGGACTGACCATGCTCTTGCCGTTCCGCCAACGATCCGTCCTGCCGGCGTCTACTGCAGCATTGTCGAGCGCGATGTCGAGGCGCTGCCCGGCGGCTCCGGGATTGTAGGGCCGAACTTCTTCACCAACCGCGGCGATTCCTATCAGCTCAAGGGCGAGCTCGGAGCGGCGTTGAGCGATTATGAAGCCGCGCTGAGGCTCGACCCGAATTTCGCGCAGACCTACAACAACCGCGGCCAACGGCCGGCGCACCATGATCGCGGAGATCGCGAAATTCGGCGATGAGCCGCGGCGTCCGCTCGCGGCGAATTCCGGCAACGGTCCCTCGTTTGATTGCGCGACTGCAAAGCGCGAGGTCGAGAAGGTGATCTGCGCCGATCCGCAGCTGGGCGTGCTCGACCGCCAGATCGCCGAGACCTACGAGCGCGTGCTGAAATCCGCGAGCAAGCGTTCGGCCGGCGATCTGCGCCGTACCCAGCGCGATTTCCTCACCACCCGCAACGCCAGCTTTGGCCGGCCCGGCTATGATCTGAGGAAGGTCATGCAGGAGCGGTTGCAGCGGCTGAACGCGATGGACAGCTAGTCGCTCTTCGCCTCTCCCCGCTTGCGGGGAGAGGCCGGAATTTGCGTGGCAAATTCCAGGTGAGGGGGAGCCTCCGCGAATCCGACTCTTACGGTGTCTGCGGAAAGAGCCCCTCACCCCAACCCTCTCAGCGCGAGCGAAGCTCGTCGCGGCCCCGTAAGAACGGGGAGAGGGAGAAGATCGGTCCTTTTCAGCTTGAACCGCGGCCCGTTCCCGGGAAAATAGCCCCCAAACAACGCTGGCAATTGATCCTGGTCATGGCGGGACGGCTGTCCTGTCGTCAGGTCAAGGCCAGGCGAATAAAGGGAAACGGGAGCGCGGGAAATGAACATCCAGGGCAAGAGCAGCTATCACGAGGTCCATGCACGCTCGCTGGCTGATCCCCAGGGCTTCTGGGCCGAGGCGGCCAAGGAGATCGACTGGATCGAGCCGCCGACGACGATTTTCGATGCCTCGCAAGGAACCTACGGCCGCTGGTTCACCGGCGGCGTAGTCAACACCTGCTACAACGCGCTCGACCGCCATGTCGAACGCGGCCGCGCCGACCAGGTCGCGCTAATCCATGATTCGCCGCTGACGAAGTCGATCACCAAACTCACCTATGCCGAGCTGCTGAACGAGGTGCAGGCGCTCGGCGCCATCATGCAGGATTTCGGCGTCGCCAAGGGCGACCGCGTCATCCTTTACATGCCGATGGTGCCGGAGGCGGTGGTTGCGATGCTCGCCTGCGCGCGCATCGGCGCGGTGCATTCCGTCGTGTTCGGCGGCTTTGCCGCGAAGGAGCTCGCCACCCGCATCGACGACGCACAGCCGAAGCTGATCCTGTCGGCGAGCTGCGGCATCGAGCCCGGCCGCATCGTGCAGTATAAGCCGCTGCTCGACGAGGCGATCAGGCTTGCCGGCAGCAAGCCGAAGGCCTGCATCGTGCTGCAACGTCCGCAGCTCACCTGTGACCTGACGCCGGGCCGCGACTACGATTGGGCCAGCCTGCGCCGCAAGGCGATCAACGACGGCAAGAAGGCGGCCTGCGTGCCGGTCGCCGCGACTGATCCGCTCTACATCCTCTACACCTCGGGCACCACGGGCATTCCCAAGGGCGTGGTGCGCGACAATGGCGGCCATCTGGTCGCGGTGAAATGGTCGATGTTCAACCTCTATGGCGTCAAGCCGGGCGAGGTCTGGTGGTGCGGCTCCGACATCGGCTGGGTGGTCGGCCACAGCTACATCATCTACGGCCCGCTGCTGCATGGCGCGACCTCGATCATGTATGAGGGCAAGCCGGTCGGCACGCCCGATGCCGGCGCATTCTGGCGCGTCATCTCCGAGCACAAGGCGGTGGCGCTGTTCACCGCGCCGACCGCATTCCGCGCCATCCGCAAGGAGGACCCGGACGGCAAGTTCATCCGGCAATACGACCTCTCGACATTCCGCACCCTGTTCCTCGCCGGCGAGCGTGCTGATCCGCCGACGGTGGAATGGGCGGAGCAGCAGCTGAAGGTGCCTGTCATCGACCATTGGTGGCAGACCGAGACCGGCTGGTGCATCGCCGGTAATCCGGTCGGCCTCGGCATGCTGCCGGTGAAGCACGGCTCGCCGACAGTGCCGATGCCGGGCTACCAGGTCGACGTGGTCGATGAAGCGGCCAAGCCCGTCGGTCCCAACAAGATGGGCTCGATCGTCATCAAGCTGCCGATGCCGCCGGGCTGCCTGCCGACGCTGTGGAATCAGGATTCGCGCTTCAAGGAGGCTTACCTCAGCGAGTTCCCCGGCTATTACAAAACCTCGGACGCCGGCTACAAGGACGAGGACGGCTATGTCTGGGTGATGGGCCGCACCGACGACATCATCAATGTTGCCGGCCATCGGCTGTCCACCGGCGGCATGGAGGAGATCCTTGCCTCGCATCCCGACGTCGCCGAATGCGCCGTGCTCGGCGTCAAGGACGCGATCAAGGGCGAGGTGCCCTGCGGCTTCCTGGTGCTCAAGGCCGGCGTGAAGCGTGCACCCAGCGAGATCGAGAAGGAGATCATCGCGCTGGTGCGTGACAAGCTCGGCCCCGTCGCCGCCTTCAAGCTCGCCATCACCGTCGGCCGCCTGCCGAAGACGCGCTCCGGCAAGATTTTGCGCGGCACCATCAAGAAGATTGCCGACGGCGAGTCCTGGACCATGCCCGCGACGATCGAGGACCCCAAGGTGCTGGACGAGATCGGGGAAGCGCTGAAGGGGAGGGTGTGAGGCGAAGCATTGCGCCGGTGAGAGGCGACGCTGCCTCACCACTCTCCGCTGTCATCGCCCGCGCAGGCGGGCGATCCAGTAATCTGCGGCCGGAGTTGTGACCCAATGTTCGCCGCGGCGTACTGGATTCCCCGCCTTCGCGGGGAATGACAGCGAGCGGGGAACGGTGTCCGGGGACTTACAATCTCCTCATTCCGCGCTAAACAGGGCCGGCCAACAGGGGACCTCGAATGCCACTCGCCGCCGCGCCGCGCCTGCTCACTGCCGTACTCTTCGCCATCGCACTCTCCGCCTGCTCGGCGCGCTACCAGACGCCGGTGGCGATGGGGGGCGACGATGACGACGCGGTGTGCCAGAGCCGCGGTTATGCGGCGGGCTCGCCGGAATATGTGGCCTGCCGCAAGGATCGTGACGTCCAGCGCAGCGCCGCTACCGCCCGCGCCGACCGCCGCCAGCGCGATCTCGGCGAGTACATGCTGAACCATCCCGAGCGGCCGTGAGATCGGGCGTGGTACTATCCTGCGCCATTCACTCGCATTGGTCGTGACACATCTGCAACGCCGCGACACAAATCGTGCCGCATTTCGCCTGATTTGATCGGCGTCAAATCCTTCACCGTCCCCTTTCTGCTCTCACGCTGATGTCGCGCAACGAAGCGCGAGAGACGGCTGAAGGGGATTGAAATGCAGAGAACGACAAGAAACTTGGCGCGGATCGCGATGGTCGGTGCGATGCTCGCGGGGACTTTTGCCGCAGCGCAGGCCGCGGACCTGCCGGTCTACAAGAAGGTGCCGCCGCCCGTGGAGGCGTTCAATCCCTGGATGGTGCGCCTGCGTGTGCTCGGCGTGTTGCCCGATGCCGGCGGCTCGACCGTCAACGTCGCGGGCGTGCCGTCGCTGTCGTCGCCGAATTCCGGCCTCTCGATCAGCGATCAGGTCGTGCCCGAGCTCGATATCAGCTATTTCTTCACCAAGAACATCGCGGCCGAGCTGATCCTCGGTGTGACCAGGCATTCGATCAGCGGCACCGGCTCGCTCGCGAATTTGCCGATCGGCAAGACCACGCTGCTGCCGCCGACGCTGACGCTGCAATATCACTTCGACAATTTCGGTGCGTTCAAGCCGTATATCGGCGCCGGCGTGAACTACACCGTGTTCTTCAACAATTCCGCCGCCAATGCGCCGGCCGCCATCGTCGGCCCGCCCGCGATCGTCGCCACCACCACGAGCCTGCACGTCAGCAATGCCTTCGGTGGCGCGGTGCAGTTCGGCTTCGACTACATGCTCGACCGGCACTGGGGTCTCAACGTCGACGTCAAGAAGCTCTGGCTGCGGCCGGATTACAGCGCGACCGTCAGCGGCCTGCCCGTCACCGGCACCGCGCATATCGACCCGTGGCTGGTCGGCGCCGGCGTCACCTACAAGTTCTGATGCCGCCCTCGCGGCGCCGGGCGGGGGCCCCGGCGCCGCGTCGATCCGCTCGACCAATCCTGCATTCGGTCAGTCCGAATGCACGGTGCGGGGATGCCGATCGTGCAGGAGCTTCGCGAGCGGGTCGCGATCCTCGGGGTGCCCTTGTACGGCGATCTCGAACAGCGATTCCTGAATGTCCCGGGGCATCTCCCCCCAGACCGACAGCGCCGCGTGACCAAGCATCAAGGCAAAGCGTTCTTCGTTGACTTGCATCTCTGATCCTCCGCGCGGGAACAATGCGACATCAGACGCATCGTTCCCGACGGCGGCCAGGTACGCCTTGCCGGCTGGCTGTTGAGACTATGCAGCCTCTTGCCTCGGCCTCAGCGAAGCCGCCAGGCAGGTTTCGACGCACGCCCGCTCCAGTGCGTCGATTGCGAGCACGCCAATCGTCGCGCCCTCAATTCCCCGCCGTGCGAGCGTGTCAGCGACCGCAGGCCAGCGCGCCCAAATAAAAACGCGGCGGGGTGGCCCGCCGCGTTTTGATGACGTCCGGAGGACGGAGAATTACTCCTCCTCGTTGTCCTGCTTCTTGCCGCCGAGGGTCTTCAGCTTGGCGAACACGGCATCGACGTTGAGGTCGTCGCTCGATCGCTCGGCTGGCTCCAACTCGTCCTTCTTGGTGGTCTCCGAGGCCGGCAGCAGGGTGGCGCCGCCATAGGCTGTGTCGATCGGCTTTTCCTTGGCCGCGCGGGCCACCTCGAAATCGAGCTCGATCTGCGAGCAGAGGCCGAGGGTGACCGGATCGATCGGGGTCAGCGAGGAGGTGTTCCAGTGGGTGCGGTCGCGCACGCTCGCGATCGTGCTCTTGGTGGTGCCGACCAGGCGCATGATCTGGGCGTCCTTGAGCTCGGCGTGGTTGCGCAGCAGCCAGAGGATGGCGCTCGGGCGCTCGTGGCGGCGCGAGACCGGGGTGTAGCGCGGGCCCTTGCGCTTGGGCTGCGGCGGCAGCACCACCTTGCTCTCCTGGAGGCGGAGGCGGTAATCCGGGTTCTTCTCGCCCTTCTCGATCTCCTCGCGGGTGAGCTGGCCGTTGGAGAGGGGATCCATGCCCTTGATGCCCTGGGCCGCGTCGCCGTCGGCGATCGCGCGCACCTCGAGGGGATGCATCTTGGTGAAATCGGCGACCTGGTCGAAGGTCAGCGCGGTGTTGTCGAGCAGCCAGACGGCGGTCGCCTTGGGCATCAGAGGTGCGTTGCTCATGGCAAATCTCCTTTGTGCTTCGCCCACCCCTCTGGAGGCGAAGCCGGTGGTCATCAGCGATGACTGGGAATTCGCGCTATATAAGCCCGGAGGGGGTAGCCACGCAATGGTTCTGCTATAGATAGTGCCTTGACAGCGCCCGAAAGGGGGCCCAATTCCCTCTGAAGTCGCCGTAAGCCCGTACCTAAGCCCTATTCATCCATCGACCGCTTCCCGCCCCATTTGGCGAGGTGATTCGGTCCCGAGATCGCCCAATGTCAGCAAAACCAGACCTCAAGATCGTGCTTTGTTCTCCCCGCGGCTTCTGCGCCGGGGTGGTCCGGGCGATCGACACCGTGGAACGGGCGCTCGATAAATACGGCGCTCCCGTCTATGTTCGCCATGAGATTGTGCATAATAAATACGTCGTCGACGGGTTGAAGAAGAAGGGCGCCATCTTCGTCGAGGAGCTGGCCGAAATCCCGGAAAACACCACCGCGCCGGTGGTGTTCTCGGCCCATGGCGTGCCGAAATCGGTTCCCGCCGACGCCCAGTCTCGCAATTTGTTCTCGCTGGACGCGACCTGCCCGCTGGTGACCAAGGTCCACCGCGAGGCCGCGATCCACTTCAAGCGCGGCCGCGAGATCTTCCTGATCGGCCATTCCCATCACCCCGAGGTGGTCGGCACGCTCGGCCAGCTCCCCGTCGGTGCCGTCACCTTGATCGAGACCGCCGAGGACGCCAAGACCATCACCCCGAAGGACCCCAACAACCTCGCCTTCGTGACCCAGACCACGCTGTCGATCGACGATACCGCGGAGATCGTCGCGCTGCTCAAGGAGCGTTTCCCGAACATCAACGGGCCGCACAAGGAAGACATCTGCTACGCCACCACCAACCGCCAGCTTGCGGTGAAGAAGGTGGCGCCGGTGGTGGACGCGCTGATCGTGGTCGGCGCGCCGAACTCGTCGAACTCGCAGCGCCTGCGCGAGGTCGCCGAGCGTGAGGGCTGCCCGATCGCGGTGCTGGCGCAGCGCGCCGCCGACCTCGACTGGAAGCGGTTCGAAAACATCACCAGCCTCGGCATCACCGCGGGCGCCTCGGCGCCGGAGGTGATCGTCGAGGAGATCATGGACGCGTTCGCCGAGCGCTTCACGCTGCACGTGGAGACGGTCTCGGCCGCGGAAGAGAACGAGTTCTTCCCGCTGCCGCGCCAGGTGCGCCCCGAAGCCGCCGCCGAGTAGACCTCTATGGCGGTCTACACCGACGTCGCCGCCGACGAGCTTGCGGATTTCCTGAGCCAATACGATCTCGGCGAATTGCTCTCCTACAAGGGCATCGCCGAGGGCGTCGAGAACTCCAACTTCCTGCTGCACACCACCAAGGGCTCGTTCATCCTCACGCTCTACGAGAAGCGCGTGGCGAAGAACGATCTGCCGTTCTTCCTCGCGCTGATGACGCATCTCGCCGAGCACGGCGTCAATTGTCCGCTGCCGGTGAAGGGACGAGACGGCGAGGCGTTGCGCGAGCTGTCGGGCCGTCCGGCCGCGATCATCACCTTTCTCGAAGGCGTCTGGCCGCGCAAGCCGAACGCGGCCCATTGCGCCGGCGTCGGCGAGGGGCTGGCCAGGATGCATCTGGCCGGCGCCAATTTCGCGATCAGGCGCGCGAACGCGCTCTCGGTCGCGGGCTGGCGGCCGTTGTTCGATGCGGCCGCAAGCCGCGCCGACGAGGTGCAGCCGGACCTGCGCGCGTTTCTCGCAACCGAGCTCGACTATCTCGCGAGCGGGGTCTGGCCGACCAATCTGCCTGAGGGCGTGATCCACGCCGACCTCTTCAACGACAACGTCTTCTTCCTCGGCGACAAGCTCTCGGGGATCATCGACTTCACCTTCGCCTGCAACGACATGCTGGCCTATGACGTCGCGATCTGCCTCAACGCCTGGTGCTTCGAGCCGGATCACTCCTTCAACGTCACCAAGGCGCGCGCCTTCCTCAATGCCTATGGCCGCGTGCGCAAGCTCTCGGAGGCGGAAGAGGCCGCGCTGCCGCTCCTGGCGCGCGGCGCCGCGATCCGTTTCCTGCTGACGCGGCTGGTCGACTGGCTCAACGTGCCGCCCGGTGCGCTGGTGAGGCCGAAGGATCCGCTGGAATATGTCCGCAAGCTGCGCTTCCACCAGAGCGTTTCGAGCGTGCGCGACTACGGGCTGATGCCGTCGGGACTGGTCGCGTGAGCGAGCTTCCGGTTGTCACGATCTATACCGACGGCGCGTGCTCGGGAAATCCCGGGCCCGGCGGCTGGGGCGCGATCCTGAAGTTCGGCGACAAGGAGAAGGAGCTGAACGGCGGCGAGCGTCACACCACCAACAACCAGATGGAGCTGATGGCGGCGATCTCCGCGCTCGAAGCGCTGAAGAAGCCGTGCACCGTCGACCTCTACACCGACAGCCAGTATGTCCGGCAGGGCATCACCGGCTGGATCCACGGCTGGAAGCGCAACGGCTGGCGCACCGCCGACAAGAAGCCGGTCAAGAATGTCGAGCTATGGCAGCGTCTCGATGCCGCGCTGAAGGCGCACGAGGTCCGCTGGCACTGGGTCAAGGGCCACGCCGGCCATCCCGAGAACGAACGTGCGGATCAGCTGGCGCGGGACGGGATCGTGAAGGCGAGGTTGCAGCAGAGGGTGGCGGAGTAGCAGTTTGCTCCGTCATTCCGGGGCGGTGCAAAGCACCGAACTCAGGTGCGCAATTGCGCACCCGAGAATCTCGAGATTCCGGGTTCGCCTCTGCGAGGCGCCCCGGAATGACATCTATCTCAGAGCTGCCCGAGCAGCGTATCGCCGCCTGACACCTCGACCTTGCCGGGCATCGCCTCGAGGTTCAGCTTCTTGACCACGCCGTCCTCGACCAGCATCGAATAGCGCTTGGAGCGGATGCCGAGGCCGTTGGCGGAGGCGTCCAGCTCCATGCCGATCGCCTTGGTGAAGTCGGCGTTGCCGTCGGCGAGGAAGATGGCCTCGTCGCGCTGGTCGGTGTCGCGCTTCCAGGCGTTCATGACGAAGGCGTCGTTGACGGAGATGATGGCGATGGTGTCGACGCCCTTGTCCTTGATGGCGTAGGCGTTGAGGAAGATGCTCGGCAGATGCATCTTGTGGCAGGTGCCGGTGTAGGCGCCTGGCACCGCGAACAGCGCCACCTTCTTGCCCTTGAAGATATCGTCGGTGGTCTTCACCTGCGGGCCTTCCGCCGTCATCACGCGGAATTTCGCCTCGGGCAGCTTGTCGCCAGTCTGGATCGCCATCGTCAGTCTCCCTGAAAATCGATCCCGCTTTTTAGACCGTGCGGCGGGCCTGCACAATATTGCCGGCAGGGAAAGCGGCGAAGGTTGCCGCCCTTCACCTTGATGTCATCAGCCGGAAAAGCCGCCATTGTCGAGGAAGGCCTGCTCTTCCGCGGTGGTCGGGCGTCCGAGGACCCGGTTGCGGTGGGGGAAGCGGCCGAACCGGCGGATGATGTCGGCGTGCTCCCGCGCGTATTTCAGGTTCTCGGCATTGTCGGCGTCCTGAAACAGCGCAATGCAGCGCAGCTGGTCGGGCAGGTGCTCGGAATGCATGAACGGCATGTAGAGGAATTCGAGTAGGGCAGGATCGATCCTGCGATCCGCGCCCCGATCGATGGCACGGCGGGCAACATCGCGCGCCAGCGCATCGCTGGAGAAGGTCCTGGGATCGCCGCGAAACATGTTGCGGGGGAACTGATCGAGCACGATGACGAGCGCGAGCGCGCCGTCGTCGCTTGCCTCCCATGACGCCAGTTCGCCGGCGGCCGCCTTCTGCCAGAGGGCGAGAAAGCGGCGCCTGACCTCTGCGTCGAAAGTGTCACTGCGCTGGTACCAACGCTCACGGCCGGCCTCTCGCCAGAAGGCGAGAATGCCGGCCGGCGTGATGTCGCCGACGTCAGTCATGGTTCAAAGGCAGCCTTACGCCGCCTCCGCCTTCTTCTCGTCGCGGAGCTGCCGGCGCAGGATCTTGCCGACATTGGTCTTCGGCAGGTCGGTGCGGAATTCGATGTGCTTGGGCACCTTGTAGCCGGTGAGCTGCTCGTGACAGAACTTGATCACGGCCTCGGCGGTGAGGCTTTGGTCCTTCTTCACCACGAAGGCCTTCACCGCTTCGCCCGACTTGGAATCGGGGATGCCGATCACGGCGCATTCGAGCACGCCCGGATGGCTCGCGATCACTTCCTCGATCTCGTTCGGATAGACGTTGAAGCCGGAGACCAGGATCATGTCCTTCTTGCGGTCGACGATCTTGGTGTAGCCCTTCTCGTCCATCACGCCGATGTCGCCGGTGCGGAAATAGCCGTCCGCGGTCATCACCTTGGCGGTCTCTTCCGGCCTGTTCCAGTAACCCGACATCACCTGCGGGCCCTTGGCGCAGATCTCGCCCGGCTGGCCGAGCGGCAGCTCGTTGCCGTCGTCGTCGCGGATGGAAATATAGGTCGAGGGCACGGGGATGCCGATCGAGCCGGAGAAATCGTTCGTGGTCGCCGGATTGCAGGTCAGCGTCGGCGAGGTCTCCGACAGGCCATAGCCTTCGGCGATGAAGCAGCCGGTCACCGCCTTCCACTGCTCGGCCACGGGACGCTGCACGGCCATGCCGCCGCCGTTGGAGATCTTCAGCTTGGAGAAGTCGAGCTTCTTGAAGTCGGGATGGTGCATCAGGCCGTTGTAGAGGGTGTTGACGGCCGGGAAGCTGTTGACCTGGTACTTCGCCAGCTCCTTGACGAAGCCCGCGATGTCGCGCGGATTGGGGATCAGGAGATTGCAGCCGCCGGCGCGTACCGCGAGCAGGTAGCAGGCCGTCAGCGCGAAGATGTGATAGAGCGGCAGCGCGCAGACGATCATGAGCTGATCGACATGCGGCGGCGCCGCAAGCGCCGGCTGGAGCCAGACATCGTTCTGCAGGACGTTGGCGACGATGTTGCGGTGGAGCAGCGTCGCGCCCTTGGAGACACCGGTGGTACCGCCGGTATATTGCAGGAAGGCGACGTCGCCCGGCGACAGCTTTGGCTTGTTGAACGTCATGCCGCGGCCGGCCGACAGCGCGTCGTTGAAGGACACCGCGCCCGGCAACGACCAGGCCGGTACCATTTTCTTGACGCGGCGGACGACGAGGTTGACGATCACGCCCTTGAAGCCGAGCAGGTCGCCCATGCTGGCGACGATGACGTGCTTCACCGACGTCTTCGTGATCACCTGCTCGACGGTGTGGGCAAAATTCTCCAGCACGATGATGGCTTCGGCGCCGGAATCCTTGAGCTGATGCTCGAGCTCGCGCGGCGTGTAGAGCGGATTGACGTTGACGACCGCAAAGCCGGCCCGCAGCACCGCGGCGGTGGCGACCGGATATTGCAGCACGTTCGGCATCATGATGGCGACCCGGGCGCCGCGCTGGAGCCCGCGGCCTTGCAGATAGGCGGCCAGCGCAACCGACATCTGGTCGAGGTCGCGGTAGCTGATCGACTTGTCCATGCAGATGAACGCCTTGCGGTCGGCGAACTTGGTGAAGCTCTCCTCCAGAAGGTCGACCAGCGATGCGTATTGTGTCGGCTCGATATCGGCGGGCACGCCGGGCGGATATTGCTTAAGCCAGATGCGCTCCATGGAAACTCCCCTCTCTTGCACCAGAGCCCGTTGTGTCTCGGGCTTGCCTCATTACCGCCAGTATCGAGCCTGCCGGAACGGGTGGCAAGCCGTCGAGGCTTAGGGCAAAGGTCGGAAAGTGGCTACTGGAATCGTCGCAAGCCGCGCTGCCGCAGGTGCGAAGTGCGGGCTGCCGCTCAATTCCGAGGGGCGTTAACTGTTGTTGGCCGGCTTGGCGGGAGGCTTGGTCGCGGCCTTGGGCTTGGCGGGCTTCGCCGCCTGATCGCCACTTGCTGCGGGCTTCTCGGCGAGTTTCGCCGTGGCATGCTTGGTGCCGGCGGGTTTGGCTGCGGTCTTGGTGTCGGCTTTCGCGTCGCCCTTCGCATCCCCCTTGGCATCTGGCTTCGCTGCCGCCGTCTTGGTGTCCTTCGGCTTGTCGGTTGCGTCAGGTTTCTTGGCGACGCGCGACTTCTTGCCACGCGCCTTCGGCGTGGCCTGCTGGTCGGCATCGGCGGCGACCGCAGCGATCAGGGCGGTGCCGGTGCGGGTCGGGCCGGTATAGACCAGCACGGGCTCGGCCGCCGCCGGCGCCGAGGCCATCAGCTCGGAAGCCTTCATCAGGGGCGGCTGGAGCCCGGCGGTGAAGAAGGTCACCTGGGCTTCGCCGCCGGTGGCGGAGGCCGATCCGGTCGTGCCGCCATTGGCCGCGATCAGCGCATCGTCGTCGTCGCTCGCCGGCCGCTTGCGATGGCCGCCGCACATGTCGTCGCGCAGGTTCGGCGGCGAGGCGTCGACCGGCACGAGGTTTTCGACGGTGCCGAGCGAGGGACGCAGCCACGACAGATTGTCCTGGCTGAAGCCGCGCTCCAGCAGCTGCGCCGCCTTCACCGCGCGCGCCGTTCCGGAATTGGCGCCGAGCACAACGGCGATCAGCCGACGGCCGTTGCGCGTGGCCGAGGCGACGAGGTTGTAGCCCGAAGCGCAGATGAAGCCGGTCTTGAAACCGTCGGCGCCGGGATAGCGGCCGATCAGCTTGTTGAAATTCCCCGTGATGCGCTTGCCGAAGCGGATCGCCGGGATGTGCACGAAGTATTCGTATTCCGGCAGGTCGCGCAGGAACGAGCGCGCGAGAATGCCGAGATCCCGCGCGGACGTGATCTGGCCATCGGCGGGCAGGCCGTTCGGATTGACGTAGCTCGTCTGCGTCATGCCGAGCTTCCTGGCAGTATCGTTCATCATTGCGGAGAAGCCGTCGATCGAACCGCCGACGCCTTCGGCGAGCACCACGGCCATGTCGTTCGCCGACTTGACCATCATCATCTTCAGCGCGTTGTCGACGGTGAGCTGTGTTCCCGGACGGAACCCCATTTTCGAGGGCGACTGCGAGGCCGCCGTCGGCGACACCGTGAGCAGCGTGTCGAGCGTGAGCCTGCCGTCCTTCACCGCCTTCAACGTGACATAGGCGGTCATGATCTTGGTGACGGAGGCCGGATACCAGGGGATGGTCGCGTTATCCGCCTGCAACACCTTGCCGCTGTCGGCTTCGATCAGCAGCAGCGCTTCGGCGCTTGCCGCGCGTGGCGCGAGCAGCGCGGCACATGCGAGGGCCGCGGCGAACAGGTTGAACAGGGACTTGCGAAGCAGCGGGCGAAAGGCGTGCACTATCCGATTCCGGTCCTTGGAGATCCGCCGGTTCCGGACGGTTCTCGTGATCTGAGTTTCGGGTTTTGAATTCCGGCGCCGCCGCTTGCGGCGTCGCAAACCTATACCGGCTCTTGCGTCGAGAATAGGGGTTTCGGCGCGGTATTCCTCAATGAAATAGGCCGAATTTCGGCGGTCCTACGGGGACTTGCTATGGGGATTTGGCCGCAGTCGCGACAGTCTCGGCCGCCGTCACGCTGGCCCGTGTACTGGCCTGTGACTGTTCCTGCACCATGAACTGGGCCCTGGCGAGCTCGGCAAAATGGCCGCCTTTGGCAACGAGTTCATCGAAAGTTCCGGTTTCGGTCACGCGCCCGTTCTCGAACACCAGGATCCGCGTCGCGTTGCGGATGGTGGAAAGGCGGTGGGCGATCACGAAGGTGGTGCGGCCCCTCATCACTTCGTCGAGAGCGGCGTTCACCTTGACCTCGGTGACGGCGTCGAGCGCGCTGGTCGCCTCGTCCAGGATCAGGATCGGCGGGTCCTTCAGCAGCGCACGCGCGATCGACAGCCGCTGCCGCTCGCCGCCGGAGAGCATGCGGCCGCGCTCGCCGGCATTGGTCTCGAACCCGCCGCTGCGCTCGATGAATTCGAGCGCCTGGGCGCGCTCGGCCGCCTTGCGCATCTCGGCTTCGGTCGCGTCCGGTTTGCCGACGCGCAAATTCTCGGCGATCGAGCGGTTGAACAAGAGCGCTTCCTGGAACACGACGCCGATGTTCCGCCGCAGCGAGGTCAGCGTGACGCCGCGCACGTCCATGCCGTCGATCCTGATGAAGCCGGATTGCGGATCGAAGGCGCGATGCAGCAGCGCAATCGCGGTGGACTTGCCGGCGCCGGTCGGGCCGACCAGCGCGATGGTCTGGCCGGGCAGCGCGGTGAAGGAGAGATCCTCGACCGCCGGCCGCTTGCCGTCATAGGAGAAGGTGACGTCGTTGAACTCGACGAGGCCGGACAGGCGTCCGGCATCGATCGCGTCGGGACGGTCGTGGACCGCCGGCACGGCATCGAGCACGCCAAAGAACTCGCGCAGGCGCGGCGCTTCCATGAACACGTTGTTGATGAAGCTCACGACCTGCTCGAGCTTCTGGATCAAGAGCGTGGCAAAGCTCACGAACATCACGATCTCGCCCACCGAGGTCAGCCCCTGGTCGTGCAGCGCGATGCCGAGCGAGAAGATCGCGAGCACCGTGATGGTGGTGGAGGCGCGCGTGATGACGGTGACGAGCGCCCACCAGGACAGCACCGGCATCTGTGCGGCCAGCAGCTCGTCGGCGACGGAGCGCAGTCCCTTCACCTCGGACTCGACGCGGACGAAACTCTGCACCAGTGCGACGTTGCCGAGCGCATCGGAAGCGCGCGCCGAGAGCTCGCTGTAGTGCTCCTCGACCTCCATCTGCATGCCGAAGGTCTTGCGCACGACGAAAGTCGTCAGCGCCGTGAAGACGATGCAGAGCACGAACAAGAGGATCGCGAGCCGCCAGTTCAGATAGAGCGACAGCGGCAGCAGCACCACGACCGAGAGGATCGCGGCAAAGTGCTCGCGGAAGAAGCCGAGCCACAGCCGCCACAGCGCATCGGTGCCGTTGAGCATCACCTTCATCAGCCGGCCCGAATGGGTGCCGGAGTGGAAGGTCAGAGGCAGTTGCAGGATGTGCTCGAAATAGTCGGTCAGCACCGCCTGGCGCTGGCGGTGGGACAGCCGGTCGGCTTGCAGCGCAACGAGCGCGCTGCATGCGACGGTGAACAGCCCGAACGCGACCCAGGCCAGCAGGAACGGCCACGCCGAGTTCGAACCGGCGACCGACTTGCCGGAGAGCACGTCGACGATGCGGCCGAACAGTACGGGCTCTGCGAATTGCGAGGCGGCGAGCAGGAGATTGGCAAATGCCAGCAGCCAGCCCAGCCGCGCCTCCTTGCCGAGCAGCTCGAGAACGCGGGTGTAGAGGCTGAAAATGGACATGCGGACCAGCAATTCGGGCGGATAACGGGGGCCCGTATTCTAAGCAGGGATCGCCCGCGAGATACAGCGGAAGCTATCGGTTTTGCTCAATTGATCAGCCGCCCCGCGACCGGCGGCAGGAACCGGTCGTCGAAGATGTCGCCCGCGGCCGGCCGCTTGCGGAATTTGAAGTTCTGGGCGATCTGGTCGATCGAGCGGTCCAGCCGCGCCGGGTCGATGCCGCCGAGGCCGTTGCGCCTGACCTCGTCGGTCAGGATGTTGTCGACGAGCACGGTGCGCAGGCGCTCCAGTTCGAGGTCGTGGTCGCCGTCGTCGATACGGCTTGTGGCCTCGGCCGCCGCACGGGCGGGCTCTTTGACGGTCGCGTTGATACCGGCGATCAAGGCGCGAACAAATCCCTTCAGCGCGTCCGGCTTCGCCGCGGCGAAAGCGGGGTTGGCCACCACGGCAAAGCCATAGGCTTCGCAGCCATAGTCGGCGTAACGCAGCACCACGAGATCGTCGCCTGGCACGCCGCGGTCGCGCAGGTTCACCGCCGAGAGATAGCTGAAGCCGGCGACGGCATCGACTTGCCCCGCGGACAGGATCGGCTCGCGCACCGCGGCACTTATCTTGTGGAATTTCACGCGCGACGTGTTGATGCCGTTCTGCTGCGCCAGCGCCGGCCACAGCCGCATCGACAGATCGCTGTCGGCGACGCCGACGGTCTTGCCGTCGAGATCGGGCAACAGATGGATGCCGCGGCTCCTGCGCGCGACGATCGCGTAGGGCGCACGGTTGAACAGCACGAACACCGCCTTGAGCGGCGCCGCATCGTCCTTGTCGCGAAATCGGATCAGCTCGTTGATGTCGACGAGCGCGAGCTCGCTGTCGCCCTTGGCGACGCGCGCGAGCGTCTCCGGCGATCCGGGCGCGGTGTTGAAGGAGACGTTGAGATGCTCGGCGCCGAATTGGCCGTCCTTCGCGGCGAGGAAGAACGGCGCCATGCTCGCATCGATCGGGCGGTCGAAGGTGAAGTGGATCGCGACGGAGGGCGCGGCGGTCTCGGCCGCCGTGACGTCGCGTGCGGTCAGTGTCGCAAGCGAGATCGAGAGCGCCAGCAGGCAGCGAAAAGTGGTCGTCTTGAATCCTGACATCAGTTGCGCCGGTCCCCGCATTGTTGTGGTTTCGTGACGCTCGCAGCGCCGGCCCGCGCTGAGCGTGCGCGCGCCAACATGAACGGTGGATGAGCGGGGGTTGCGTCATGATCACGCAACCCCGTTCAGCTTGTGTTGGGGTTGGGGAACCCAACATGGGACGTGGGTGTTTGAAAGACATGAGCCTGTCTGCAGGCGCCATTCGAGGTCCCAAGGAGGGTCCAGGAGATGTTTGACAGCTTTTCGAAATTCACCGGCCGCAAGGCCGTTCTTGCCACTGCGGCCGTGGTGGCTCTGACTGCCGTTGCACCCACCGCCTCTTACGCGGGCGGTCGTCACTGGCATCATGGTGGCGGTGGCGCCGCTGCCGCTGCGATGTTCGGCCTGGCCGCGACCGGCCTCGCGATCGCAGCCAGCCGCGATGCCTACGCCTATGATCCGGGCCCGGGTTACTATTACGAAAGCGGCCCGGTCTACTACAGCAGCCCCGGCTACTACAGCGGCCCCGGCTATGGTCCCTATTATTACGGCTCGGGCTACGAAGAGCGCTATGGCGGCTACACCAAGGTCTGCGCCCACGGCTATTCCGGCTACGGCTGCTATTAACCGGTTGGTAATACGTCATCGACGAACAGGCCGTCGCACCTGCCGCGCCGGCCTGTTTTTTGCTTTTATTGCCGGGCGTTAACGCGCTCGCCATTAGTTTAGAGTAGTTTTGAGTACCATGAGTGATTCGCTTGAGCGGCTATATCTGGCTGTGCTCGCGGCCAGGGACCTTGATCCGGCAACATCGCGCACCGCCCGGCTGTTTCAGCGTGGCCCCTCCAAAATGGCGAAGAAACTGGCCGAAGAGGCCATTGAAGTCGTCATCGATGCCGTCAATGGCGACACCGATGCCGTGATCCGGGAAAGCGCCGACCTGCTCTACAATCTCACCGTGCTCTGGGCTTCGGCCGGCGTGCGCCCCGAGGACGTCTGGCGCGAGATGACGCGGCGGGAAGATATGCTCGGCATCGCCGAGAAGCTGCCGAAGTCGACGATGAAGCTGCCCAAAGTTGCGTCACCGCGCGTCGCCGCGCGGCGGCCAATTGTCGCGCTCGAGGGCCGTACGGCACGCAAGCGCCACTAGAAGCGTCATAATTCGCCTCAATCTCGGCATGGACAAATCCGTCCCATGGTGCTTCATCGCGGCGCCATGCTGAAACGTATCTACGACTGGTGCATCGACGCCGCCCACAAGCCCTATGCGCTCTGGATCATGGGAGCCGTGGCTTTTGCAGAAAGTTCCTTCTTTCCGGTCCCGCCGGATGTGATGCTGATCCCGATGTCACTGGCGCGCCCGCAGCGCGCCTGGGTCTACGCGGCGGTCTGCACCGCGACCTCGGTGCTCGGCGGCCTTCTCGGCTACGCCATCGGGGCACTGCTGTTCGACTCGGTCGGTCACTGGCTGATCCAGGTCTATGGCCTCGGCGACAAGGTCGAGGCCTTCCGCGCCTCCTATGCGGAGTGGGGGGCGGTGATCATCCTGCTCAAGGGGTTGACACCGATCCCCTACAAGCTCGTCACCATCACCTCGGGCTTTGCCGGCTATAATCTCGTCCTGTTCATCCTGTGCTCGATCGTGGCCCGCGGCGGCCGCTTCTTCATCGTCGCCATCCTGCTCAACCGCTATGGCGACTGGATCCGGGTCCGGATCGAGAAGCATCTCGGTCTGTGGGTGGCGATCGGTGCCGCGGTGCTGGTGCTGGGCTTCGTGGTGGCGGTCAAGCTGATCTAGAGCCGCAGCGCTTTGCCGCTGCGCCGGCTTCGGCTACGGTTGCCGTCATGATGGTTCGATCCGGCAATCCGGCCGTGCGGCTCGGGACGCTGACTTCAGCAGTGCTGCTGCTCCTGCTGGGTGCAGGCGGGACTGGATGGCCGCAATCCGCGCCGCCTACGCTCGGCTTGCAGGAGCAGGGACCGCAGGCTGCGCCGCCGCCATCAACGCCTGCCCCGCCGGCACGCGAGGAAAATCCCGGGCTGATCAACGAAATGGGCAAGCTGTTCGACAAGCTGCCCTCGATCCTGCCGCCGATCAAAAGCCCGAGCGAGACCATGAATGACCTGTCGCGGCTGGCCAAACCCTCGACCATGGTCTCGGGGCGCGTGGCCTGTCCGGTCTCGTCGAACGGCGCGCCGGACTGCAAGCAGGCCGCCGACCAGCTCTGCCAGGGCAGGGGCTACAGGGAAGGCAAGAGCCTCAACGCCGACTCCGCCGAGAAATGCTCGGCCAAGGTTCTCATCCCGGGCAGGCAACGCAAACCGGACGACTGCCGCACCGATACTTTCGTGACCAGCGCTCTGTGCCAGAACTGACGTGACGACGCCGCGCGCGAGCAACAAGGAGCGCCCATGAGCCGTACGGAGCAGGATTTCCTCGGACAGCGTGAGATCGCCGACGACATTTACTACGGCGTCCAGACCATCCGCGGGAAGGAGAACTTCCACATCACCGGCATTCCGATGAGCCAGGAGCCTTATTTCGTGAAGGCGCTGGGTTACGTGAAGAAGGCCGCGGCGATGGCCAATCGCGATCTCGGCGCGATCGACGCCAAGGTGGCCGATGCGATCATTCTCGGCTGCGATCGCGTGATCGCTGGCGACATGATGGATCAGTTTGTCACCGACTTCATCCAGGGTGGCGCCGGCACCTCGACCAACATGAACGCCAACGAGGTGATCGCCAACCTCGCGCTGGAATCGCTGGGCTTCAAGAAGGGCGACTACCAGCACGTCAGCCCGAACGATCATGTGAACTACGGCCAGTCGACCAACGACACCTATCCGACCGCCTTTCGGCTGGCGCTGATCCTGCGGCTCGAGAGCTACATGACGGCGCTGCGCCAGCTCCAGGAGGCGTTCTTCGCCAAGAGCAGGGAGTTCGATCGCGTGCTGAAGATGGGGCGTACGCATCTTCAGGATGCCGTGCCGATGTCGCTCGGTGCCGAATTCCGCGGATGGGGCACCACAATGGGCGAGGAGGTCGATCGTATCTCCGAGGCACGGGCGCTGCTGCGCGAGATCAACCTCGGCGCGACCGCGATCGGCACCTCCGTCACCGCGGCGCACGGTTATCCCAAGCTCGCGGTCCGGCATCTGAGCGCGCTGACCGGCATCGACTTCATTCTCGCCGGCGACCTCGTCGAGGCGACCTCGGACACCGGCGCCTATGTGCAGCTCTCCGGCGTGCTCAAGCGCACCGCGAGCAAGCTCACCAAGATCTGCAACGACATCCGCCTGCTGGCTTCGGGCCCGCGCGCCGGTTTCAACGAGATCAACCTGCCGCAGCTCCAGCCGGGCTCCTCGATCATGCCGGGCAAGGTCAATCCCGTGATCCCCGAGGTCGTCAACCAGACCAGCTTCCTCGTCATCGGGCTCGACACCACAGTGACGCTCGCCGCTTCCGCCGGCCAGCTCCAGCTCAACGTGATGGAGCCGGTGATCTCGTTCGCGCTGTTCTTCTCGATCCGCACCATGGAGCGCGCGGTCAACAGCCTGCGCGAGAACTGCATCGTCGGCATCACCGCCAACGAGGAGCACACCCGCAACATGGTGCTGAACTCGCTCGGCATTGTCACCGTGCTGAAACCGCTGCTCGGCTACAAGCAGTGCGCCGAGATCGCGCGCGAGGGCTACAAGAGCGGCAAGTCGCTACACCAGATCGTGGTGGTCGAGCGCAAGCTGCTGACGCAGGAGAAGTGGGACGAGATGTTCTCGTTCGAGCGGCTGATCAATCCGGATTTGATTGGGTAGACAGTCTCTCCTCTCGTCATTCCGGGATGCGCCGACAGGCGCAGGCCCGGAATCCATTTCGCCGCGCGTGCTGAGGTCCGATGGACTCCGGGCTCGCGCCTTTCGGCGCGCCCCGGAATGACGGAAGAGGAATTCCGCGGTTTGGAATTGCGGTAACGGCATCCGCCACGGCGCCAAAACGCAATACTTGACAGTGGAAAGATTGCCTTGTTGGTATGGCTCCCAACTTCGATTTGACCGCCAATAGAGGATCGTTTCGCAATGTCCATGCCTGCCTTGTTCAAAGGACGCCTGTCGATCCCCGTGATCGGCTCGCCGCTCTTCATCATCTCGGTGCCCGATCTCGTGATCGCGCAATGCAAGGCGGGTGTGGTCGGCTCGTTTCCGGCGCTGAACGCGCGCCCGCCCGAGCTGCTCGACGAGTGGCTGGCGCGGATCACCGAAGAGCTCGCGGCCTATGACCGCGCGCATCCCGACAGGCCGTCGGCGCCGTTCGCGGTCAACCAGATCGTGCACAAGTCGAACAACCGGCTCGATCACGACATGCAGCTCTGCGCCAAGTACAAGGTGCCGATGATCATCTCCTCGCTCGGCGCGCGCGAGGAGCTGAACCAGGCCGTGCACGGTTGGGGCGGCATCATCTTCCACGACGTCATCAACCAGAAATTCGCGCACAAGGCGATCGAGAAGGGCGCCGACGGCCTGATCCTGGTCGCGGCCGGTGCCGGCGGCCACGCCGGCACCATCTCGCCGCTCGCTTTCGTCGCCGAAACGCGCAAGTGGTTCGACGGCCCGATCGCGCTGTCGGGCGCGATCGGCAACGGCAAGGCGATCCGCGCCGCGCGCATCCTCGGCGCCGATTTCGCCTATATCGGGTCAGCCTTCATCGCGACCAAGGAGGCCAATGCGGTCGAGCGCTACAAGGAGATGATCGCGGGCTCGACGGCCGACGACATCGTCTATTCCAACCTCTTCACCGGCGTGCACGGCAATTACCTGAAGCCCTCGATCCTCGCCGCCGGCATGGATCCGGAGAACCTGCCGACGTCCGATCCGTCCAAGATGAACTTCGGCACCGACGCCTCCGGCGAGCGCGCCAAACCGAAAGCGTGGAAGGAGATCTGGGGCTCGGGCCAGGGCATCGGCAGCATCGACGGCGTCGTCCCCGCCGCCGACCTGATCGCGCGTTTCAAGAAGGAGTACGACGAGGCGATCGATCCGCCGTTGTGATCGGCGGCGATTGCAGTACGCGTATCTTTCCTCCGTCGTCCTGGACAAGCGCAGCTCCGACAACGCGTAGCGTTGTCTGGAGCGGAGCACAGGGCGTAGTCTGGCGAAGACTTGGAGTTGAGAGTTACGCGCTACAACTTCTCCCTGTGGTAATGGGTCCTGGCTTTCGCCCACAGGCGCTAAAATAGTTGCATTGCTTGATAGCGCCGTTTTCGTCTTGGTGGCTCGCGTAGATGCCGTCGGAGCGT